>CADDZL010000019.1 GCA_902812335.1 Chloroflexota bacterium
CTCCGTCAAGCCGGTGTATGGCCCAGCCGATGTGGCCGACCTTGACTACGCCCGCGACATCGGCGAACCGGGCCAGTTCCCCTTCACACGGGGCATCCACCCGCTGATGTACCGCGCCCGACCCTGGACCATGCGCCAGTACGCTGGCTTCGGCACGCCCCATGAGACCAATGAACGCTTCAAGTTCTTGATCGCCAATGGCCAGAACGCGCTTAATGTCGCCTTTGACCTGCCGACGCAAATGGGCCTCGACTCCGATGACCCGCGGGCCGAGGGCGAGGTCGGACGCGTCGGCATGGCTGTAGATACGCTGGCCGATATGGAGGATGCGTTTGCTGGCATCCCGCTCGACCGGATCAGCACCTCGCTCACCATCAATGCGGTGGCTGCGCCGGTCATGGCGATGTACTTCGTCGTCGCCGAGAAGCAGGGGGTGCCCTTGAGCCAGGTGCGTGGCACTGCCCAGAATGACATCCTCAAAGAGTATATCGGCCGGGGTGCGTGGGTCTTCCCGGTCGAGCCGGCTATCCGGCTGATCGGCGACACGGTCGAGTTCTGTGCTCACCACGTCCCCAAGTATTACCCCGTCAGCGTATGCGGGTATCACATCCGTGAGTCGGGCGCGACACCGGTCCAGGAGATCGCCTATGCCTTCGTCATCGCCGGCGCGTACATCGAGCACGTCGTGGCGCGTGGCGTCAACGTCAATGACTTCGTCGCCCGCCTGTCATTCAACTTCGACATCCACGGCAATCTGTTTGAGCAGGTCGCCAAATTCCGGGCGGCGCGGCGCCTGTGGGCGAAACTGGTGCGCGACCGCTATGGGGCGACGGACCCGGATGCGATGAAGATGAAGATGCTTGCTGGCGGCGGGGGCGGCGGGCTGACAGTTGAGGAGCCGGAAAACAACATCGTGCGGGGCGCGTATTATGCGCTGATCTCGGCCCTCTCCGGCACGCAGACGATGGCGCTATGTTGCTACGACGAGGCCTACACCATTCCCAGTGAGAAGGCCTCACTGCTCTCACTGCGGACGATGCAGATCCTGGCCGAGGAGATGGGCCTGTGCGACACCGTGGACCCACTGGCCGGCTCGTACTACGTTGAGCGGCTGACGGCGGACCTGGAGAAGCTGATGCTCGAAGAGATGGCGCGAGTCGAGGCGCAAGGCGGCATCGTACGGGCGGTGACTGAGGGCGCGATCCAGCGGGTGGTGGCACACCAGGCCTATGCCCATGAAATGGCACTTCAACGCGGCGAGATCGTCAAGGTGGGCGTGAACAAGTACCGGGCCACTCAGCCCTCACCCTCTAGGGGAGGAGAAAGGGGGAGAGGCCCTGAGGTCCAGCTTCATGAGTACCGACCTGACCAGGCCGAAGCCCAGATTCAGCGCACCGCGCAAGTCAAGGCGCGGCGCGATGGCGAGGCAGTGAGCCGCGCGCTGGAGGCGTTGCAGCGGGCGGCTCAGGACCGGGAGAATCTGATGCCGTACTTCCTCGACGCGGTGCGGGCCTACGCCACGCTGGGGGAAATGACGGCGGTATTGAAAGCGGTGTTCGGGGAGTTCAAGGAACCGGTGGGGCTATAAGGGGACAGAGCATGCGCATCGGTATTGACGTCGGTGGGACGTTCACCGATATCGTTCTGGTGGACGACACGAGCGGGCAGATCCACTACACCAAGGTTATGACGACGCATCACGACCTGGCCGAGGGCGTGATGAGCGGTATTGAGCGGATCCTGCGGCAGGTCGGTGCCTCCTTCACCACGGTGGACTATCTGGTGCATGGGACGACCATCGGCACCAACGCGCTCATCGAGCGTAAGGGGGCGCGGACCGGGCTGATCACCACCGAAGGCTTTCGCGATGTGCTGGAGATCGCCCGCGTCGAGCGGCCCGATGCCGGCCTGTACGATATGAACGTGGACCTGCCGGAGCCGCTTGTACCTCGCGCTCTGCGGCTGGAAGTCGCCGAACGCATGGGAGCGGATGGCCACGTTGTCCGGCCGCTGGATGAGGCTTCGGTCCGCCGGGCTGCCGCCGTGCTCAAGGCCGCTGAAGTTGAGGCTATCGCCGTGGCGCTCCTGTTCTCGTTCCGCAACCCGGCCCACGAGCAGCGTGTGGGCGAGATTCTGCGGGAGGTATTCCCACAAGCATCAGTCTCGCTCTCGTCAGAGATCGCACCGGAGTTTCGCGAGTTCGAGCGCACCTCGACAACGGTTATCAATGCCTACCTCCAACCCATTGTGGACCGTTACCTCGACAACCTGGAGGGGCGGCTGGCCAAGCGCTACAGGCGGGTCAATCTGCGCATCATGCAGGCCAGCGGTGGGACGATGACGACTGAGGCGGCGCGTGGCCACGCCGTCAACCTGGTCAACTCCGGTCCGGCGGGCGGGGCGCAGGCCGCTGCGCTCGTCGGCCGGTTGACCGGCGATCAGCAATTGATCAGCGTGGACATGGGCGGCACAAGCTTCGACATCGGCCTGATTGATGGCGGTATGCCCCGTGTGACCTCGGAGGGCGAGTTCGAGGGCTATCCCGTCAAGATCCCCGTACTCGACGTGCACGCGATCGGCGCTGGTGGCGGCTCCATCGCCTGGCTTGACGTGGGCGGTGCCCTCAACGTCGGGCCGATGAGCGCCCGTTCACGACCCGGCCCCGCCTGCTACGGCCTGGGCGGCGAACGGCCAACGGTGACCGACGCCAACCTGGTTCTGGGGCGGCTGAACCCTGATTATTTCCTCGGCGGCGAGATGAAACTGGACGTGCAAGCGGCGCGGCGGGCAATCATGGCTTACATTGCCCGGCCGCTAGGTTTACCGATCGAAGAGGCGGCCTCAGGCATTATTCGGGTAGTCAATGCCAACATGGCACGCGGCATCAGCGTCAACTCGATTGAGAAGGGCTATGATGTGCGCGACTTCTCGCTTGTCCCCTTCGGCGGTGCTGGCCCGTTGCACGCTGTCGAACTGGCCCAGGACCTGGGTATGCGACGGGTCATCGTCCCGCCTTACCCCGGCACATTCTCAGCGTTGGGGCTGCTTGTCGCCGACATACGCTATGACTACGTGACCACACTGGCTGAAGCTGCCGCCGATGTCGCTCCCAGAGACCTGCTGCACCGCTTCATCGAGATGGAATCGCTGGGCCGTGCCCAACTGCGGCGCGACGGCGTGCCCCCTGATCGGATCGAGATCGTGTGGTCGGCGGACTTGCGCTACCAGGGCCAATCCTACGAATTGAATGTGCCTATCCTGCATGCCAGGGGTGATTTGACCTCGGAGGATGTCGCCGAGACGGTCCAGCGCTTCCATGCACTGCATCAGAAGGTCTACGCCTACGGCTCGGCCGGCGAGGCCGTCGAGTTCGTCAACCTGCGGCTGGCGGCATATGGCCGCATACCCCAACGCCAGTGGGCGGTAAGCAGTGAGCAGTGGGCCGTAACTGCCCGCCAACCACTTCTGGCAGCGCATCGTCCGGTGTATTTTCCCGGCCAGGGGTTCGTGCAGACAGCGATCTATCGGCGCGAGACATTGTCCCCGGCTACGCTGGTTGAGGGGCCATGCCTGGTCGAAGAGATCGCCTCCACCACCGTCATCCCGCCGGGGGCCTGGGGTGAGGTGGACGGCTATGGGAACATCATCGTGACCTGGTGAGGGAGCTGATGACATACCAGGCTGACACCATTACGATGCAGGTCATTCGCTACGCGATGGAGCAGATCGCCGATGAGATGGGCTACACGCTCGTGCGCACTGCCCGCTCGACGATTATCAAGGAGATTAAGGACATCTCCTGCGCTGTATTCGACCGCCATGGCAGTACTGTCGCCCAGGCCCATCACGCGCCGATGCTCCTGACCGGCTTCGAACTGGGCATGCGCGCCTTGCGCCGCCGTTACCGTGACGACGAATTGGATGATGGCGACGTCATCGTGTTCAACGACCCCTATGCCGGTGGGCAGCATGTGATGGACCTGGTGACATTCGCACCGGTTATCTATGAGGGGCAACTGGTCGGCTTCGTGGGCTCCATCGCCCACCACTCTGACATGGGGGGCGCGGCCCCCGGCGGCACCGCCGGCGGGCTGACCGAGATCTACCTGGAGGGCCTGCGCCTGCCCTTCGTCAAGTTGTACAAACGCGGCCAGGAGGACGCCGAACTGTTTGGCATCCTGGCGAACAACATTCGCGTCCCTGACAAGACGTTGGGCGATATCCGTGCCCAGGCCTCGGCGGACTTTGTCGGGGCCCGGCGCGTCAAGGAGGTCTATGCCCGCTACGGGCCGGACCTGGTGCAGGCCTGCCTGGATCGGCTGTTGGACTACTCTGAAGCGCGCATCCGCGCTGCGCTGGCCGCTATTCCCGACGGCACCTACACTGGTGTGGACATGGTGGATGACGACGGCGTCAGTTCCGACCCCATCCGTCTCCAGGTCAATATCCATAAGCAGGGCGAGGAAGTTGTCGTGGACTTCGAAGGTACGGCGCGACAGGTGCGCGGCAATATCAACTGCCCTCTCGCCACCGTCCATGCCGCCGTGTATTACGCCCTCATCGCGGTGCTCGACCCGCACGTGCCGCCTAACTCTGGCTGCTACCGACCCTTCACCGTCCAGGCCGAGGAGGGGCTGATCGTCAACCCGCGCCTGCCGGCTGCGGTCGGCGCGCGCACCAATACGACGCAGAAGATCACCGAGGCGATGTTATTAGCGCTGAGCCAGGTCGTCCCCGACCGGGTCATGGCTGGGAGCCACGGCCAGATCACCAATTGCGGCTTCTCCGGCTATCACCCCGTGACGGGTAAGCGCTTTGTGTACATTGACATCCAGGGTGGCGGTGCGGGCGCGCGCCCGACCAAAGATGGGCGCGACGGCCAGGATAGCCACCTGGCCCGCTTCAAGAACACACCCATTGAGGCGGTCGAGCTGGAATACCCGGTGCGCATCGAACGCTATGAGTTGATCCCGGATTCGGGCGGGCCGGGCAAGTTCCGTGGCGCACTGGCACAGCGCCGCGACATCCGCATGTTGGTAGATGGCGTCTCATTCGCCCGCTACGGTGACCGCCAGCGCTTCGGGCCGTGGGGACTATTCGGCGGACGGGAGGGCGCTAAGGGCCGCTTCGTTTTGAACCCGGACACGCCCGATGAACGCCCGCTGAAGTCGAAGGGGCTGGATACGCTACAAGCAGGCGACGTGGTCTCCTTGCGACTACCCGGTGCGGGGGGGTACGGCGACCCGTTTGAGCGCGCCCCCGATCTGGTTGCCCGCGACGTGCGCGATGGCAAAGTAAGTCTCGCCAGCGCGCGCGACGATTACGGCGTTGTGCTCGACCCGGAGACATTTACGGTGGACGCGGATAGGACCGCAGAACGGCGTGGACACTATCAACAGCCTGCTCTGAGTGCAGCGAAGGGGATTCGGGGAACGGATTGAACGGATAGGACCTCGCCGGTCTCGAAGCATATGAGCGAAAATGCTATCCTTGCAGGCCTGGAGTACGAAGTCGCGGCCGGGCGGTTAAGCTTCAAGGGTGTGCGCTATCTGCTGGCTCGACCCGAAACACTCGTCGCCTTGCAGTTGGCGGTCGAGGCCGAGGTTGGGCCGGAGAAGTGCGCCCGACTGATGCAAGCCGCAGGTTTCACCGGCGGTGCGCTCTCCGCCCGCCGCTACCGCGAAGCCTTCGGTTATTCTGACCGCGAGGTCGCTGAGTTCATGTGCTGTATGGGTGGCGAGATCGGCTGGGGTCGCTTTACGCTGGCTAGGCTGGATGTGACAGGACAGGAGATGGTGGTCGAGGTCGAGGATTCACCTTTTGCCGAGGCGTACCTGGCCCTGGTGCCCTCACCCCCTTTATCGGGGGGTGAGGGTGTCTGCCACCTCATTCGGGGGGTGTTGGCAGGGCTGGGTGCAGGTCTCTTCGGGGGAGAGGTCACTGCTCGTGAGACGGCATGCCGAGCGCGAGCGGATGTGGTCTGCCGCTTCGAGGTGCGTGGACGATGACCGAAGACTTCAGGTTCTTCACGCCGATCAAGGTGCGCTTCATCGAGACCGATGCGCAGGGGCACGTCAATTTCGTCCATTACCTGACCTACTTCGATGAAGGCTTGACCGAGTACCTGAAGGCCATAGGCTACAGTTATTCGGACATGCTGGCCGATGGTATGGATATGTTGTACGTCCGGTCAGACTGCGAATATAAGGCTCGGGCCTTTTTCGATGAGGTGCTGAATATCTACACCCGCGTCGAACGCATCGGCAACACCAGCATCACGTATGCCTTCGCCGCAGTAAAGGCGGACTCAGGTGAGACCGTGGCGGCCGGCCACATTGTCACGGTGATGATCGATCGCGGGACCCGGCAGCCAATGCGCGTGCCCGACCGGCTGCGCCAGGCCATTGCTCGCTATTCGACGGTTTGGGATGATCGTCATGCTGAGCGCGAGATAGGGGCACGAAAGGGAGGGAAATGAAAGCGGCAGTTTTCCACGGGCCACATCAAGTGTTCAAGGTGCAGGAGGTGCCGACGCCGGAACCGGGGCCGGGCCAGGCCCTGGTGCGTGTGGCCGCCTGCGGTGTGTGCCATACTGACCTGCACTACATAGACCACGGCGTGCCCACCTTCAAGCAGCCGCCGCTGATCCTCGGCCATGAGGCCTCGGGCACGGTCGCCGCATTGGGGCCGGGCGTTGAGAGCTGGAAGGTAGGTGACCGTGTCCTCCTGCCCGCGGTCGTCGGCTGTGGCACCTGCGCCATGTGCCGCACCGGGCGGGAGAACGTGTGCGAGCGTATGGTCATGTTTGGCAACAATGTGGATGGTGCCTTCGCCGAGTACATTGTTGCCCCGGCTAAAGACCTGTTCAGGTTGCCGGAGGAGATCCCGCTCATCGAGGGCTGCATCATCGCCGACGCCACCACCACGCCCTTTCATGCCGTCGTCAATCGGGGCCATGTCAGGCCCGGCGACCGGGTCGTCGTGTTCGGCTGCGGGGGCATCGGCCTGAACCTGGTCCAGATCGCGACGGCTGTGGGGGCCAGGGTGGTGGCGGTGGATGTGGTGGACGAGAAGCTGGATTGGGCGCGCCGGCTGGGCGCGGCAGCGACGGTCAACGCGAAGGCGGTCGAGCGCGTGGACAAAGCGGTGCGGGCGGCGACCGGCGGCGGTGCCGATGTGGCTTTTGAGGCCATCGGCAACCCGGCGACGATGGAGCAGGCCTTCGCCTGCACCACGAACGGCGGGCGTCTGGTTATCGTCGGCTACACCAACCAGCCCATGACGCTGAACGTCAGCCGGGTGATGTATCGCGAGATGGAGGTCGTCGGCTCGCTGGGGTGCCGCGCAGTGGATTACCCGCGTGTGATTGAACTGGCTCGCTCCGGCCGGATTAAGGTCAAGGAGTTGGTGACCGCCCGCTTCGCCCTGGATGACATCAACGCCGCTTTTGACACCTTGCGGCGGGGTGAGGGGATACGGTCGGTGGTGGTGCCGTCATGAAGAAACTGCTTTCGGGCAACGAAGCGATTGCACGGGGCGCGTGGGAAGCGGGGGTCAAGTTCGCCGCCGGCTATCCCGGCACGCCCAGCACCGAGATTCTGGAGAACCTGGCACGCTATCCGCAAGTGGATGCCCAATGGAGTGCCAATGAGAAGGTAGCCTTCGACGAGGGCATGGGTGCAGCCATCGGCGGCCTGCGCGTCCTGGTCACGATGAAGCACGTTGGGCTTAATGTTGCCTCTGATGCGTTTATGGTCTTCCCTTACGCCGGCACCAACGGCGGCTTTGTCGTCATCTCGGCCGATGACCCCGGCATGCACTCGTCGCAAAATGAACAGGACAACCGCTACCTGGCCCTGATGGCTAAAGTGCCCCTGCTGGAACCGGCCGACGCGCAGGAATGCAAGGACTTCATCGCCTTCGCCTTCGACCTGAGCGAGCAATTCGGCACACCGGTCATGCTGCGCACGACGACGCGTTCGGCCCATACCAAGAGCCTGGTGGCGTTGGGCGAGCGCCGTGAAGTGCCCCGTCGCGACTTCACGCCCGACATCAGACGTTACTCCGTGCCCATTTATCGCCATCTGCTGCGGCCGAAGCTGGAGGCCAGGCTGCGCCAGTTAGTCGAATACGTCGAGACCTGCCCACTGAATCGCGTGGAGCGTGGAGATTCGGCTGTCATGCTGAGCGAAGCGGAGCATCCCACGATTGGAGTGATCGCCAGCGGCATGGCGTACCAATATGCCCGCGAGGTCTGGCCCGAAGCAGCCTTCTTCAAGCTCGGCCTGGTCTATCCGCTGCCGGTCAGGCGGCTCCTGGATTTCTGCCGGCGGCATGAGACGGTCTACGTTGTCGAGGAGGGCGAGGCCTTCATCGAGAGCCAGTTGAAGGCATTGGGGGCAGGCAATCTGATCGGCAAGGACCTGTTTGGCGTGATCGGTGAATACAGCCCGGAGCGGCTGGCGACCGCTCTGAAGGGCGAGAAGCCCCGGCCCAATTTCGGCGATGAGATCACCATCCTGCCGCGCCCGCCCATGTTCTGCGTCGGCTGTGGCCATCGCGTCGTGTTCGACGTGTTACGCCAGCTCAAGGTGCTCGTCGCCGGCGACATCGGTTGTTATACCATGGGCGCGCTGCCGCCTTACGAGGCCTCGCACACGACCTTCTGTATGGGCGCGAGCATCGGCAATGCCTTCGGCTTCCGCCGTGCGGGGCACGAGCGTACCGTTGCCGTCATCGGTGATTCGACCTTTGTCCACGCTGGCATCCCCAGCCTGGTAGATACCGTGTACAACGGCGGCAAGACGACGGTTGTCATCCTCGACAACGGCACGACAGGCATGACCGGCCAGCAGCCCCATCCTGCTGCCGGGAAGACGCTTAAGGGCACGCCTGCGCCCCGGCTCGACCTGGAGGCGCTATGCCGGGCCGTCGGCATCCAGCACGTGACCGTTGTAGACACGTGGGAGCGCAGCAGTGTCCTGCGCGCCATCCGCAGTGCGCTGGCTTATGATGGCCCGGCCGTTGTCATCGCGCGTGGGCCCTGCCAGCAGTTGCCGGAGATGCGGGGGCGTGACCTTGTCCCCTATGCAGTAGACGAAGCGGTCTGCACCAACTGCGAGGCGTGCTACAAGGTGTGGTGCCCGGCGATCACGCCAGGCGCAAATGGCAAGCCGGTGATTGATCCCCTGGCGTGTGTCGCCTGCGGTGTGTGCGCCCAGGTGTGTGTGCCGGGGGCGATCACGTCAAACGTGAAGCGTTATGACGTTTGACGGGGGGATAGAGCTATGGGTGATACGAAGAACATCATCTTTGCCGGTGTAGGCGGGCAGGGCGTCCTGCTGATCGCTGAGCTATTGGCGCTGGCAGCAGCGGCGGCTGGTCACGATGTCAAGCAGACCGAGGTGCACGGCGTCTCGCAACGCGGCGGCATGGTCGAGAGCCACGTGCGCTATGGGCCGAAGGTGTGGTCGCCCCTGATCATGCCCGGTCAGGCTCATGCCATCGTCGGGATGGAAAAGCTGGAGGCGCTACGTTTTGCTCATTATATTCGGCCCAATGGGGTGATCATCGTCAATGATCACGAGATCCTCCCGGCCTCGGTCGGCGCGGCGGCCGAGAAATACCCGCACGGGGCGATTGAGTTCCTGCGCGGCAAGGGCCTGAATGTGTTAGCGCTGCCGGCGACGCGTATAGCGGCGGAGCTGGGCGACATCCGCGCCGCGAACATGGTCCTGCTAGGCGCGCTTTCGGCCCATCTGGACATCGCGCCGACCCTCTGGGAACAGACATTGCAGACGCGCATGCCGGCCCGGCACCTGGCACTCAACCGAGAAGCATTCGCGCGTGGGGTATCAACGATAGAACGCGAAAGGAGGCTAGCATGACCGAGTGGCAGATCGAGCAACTGATCTTTGACTGGAATCTGGAGGGCGATGTGCCTGCCTACCCCAAAGGCGTGCTCATCACCGATGAGACCCTGCGCGATGGCCTGCAAGCGCCCTCCATCATCCATCCCCCAATTCAGGACAAGGTCTATCTCCTGTACCTGATGAACGATCTGGGCATTGACAGTGCTGACATCGGCCTGCCGGGGGCAGGTGAGCGCTTCAAATACGATGTCACCGTCCTGGCGCGGGAGATCGCCAACCATCACCTGAATATCCGGCCCAATTGTGCCGCCCGCACCCTCGAAGCTGACATCACCCCGATCGTCGAGGCGTCCCAGGCAGCCGGCATCGCCATCGAGGCCTGCATCTTCATTGGCTCCAGCCCGATCCGCCAATACGCTGAGGGCTGGACGGTTGAGCGGTTGCAAGAGCTGACAGAGTGCGCGGTGGGGTTCGCCGTGGCACATAGCTTGCCCGTCATGTTCGTTACGGAAGATACCACCCGTGCCCACCCCGACACTCTGCGCCGCCTGTATCAGACGGCCATCCGCTGCGGCGCGCAACGCATCTGCGCTGCCGATACCGTCGGCCATGCCACACCGGAGGGTGTGCGCGCGCTCATTGGCTTCCTCAAGGACGTCGTGGCCGAGACGGGGACAAGCGTGGAGATCGATTGGCATGGGCATCGCGATCGGGGCCTGGCGATCCCCAACACGCTGGCGGCCATCAGCGCTGGCGCGACACGGGTGCACGCCTGCGCCTTGGGCATCGGTGAACGCACTGGCAACACGCCGATGGAGTTGCTCCTGGTGAACCTGAACCTGTTAGGTGTCGCCGATCGTGACTTAAGCAGGTTGCCCGAATATTGCCGGGTGGTTGCCGAAACGTGCCACGCGCCGCTGCCCTTTAATTACCCGGTTGTGGGAGACGATGCTTTCCGCACCGCTACCGGCGTTCACGCCGCGGCAGTTGTCAAGGCGCTGGAGAAGGGCGATGCCTGGCTGGCCGATCGCGTGTACTCCGGGGTCCCGGCCGGCATGATCGGCCGCAAGCAGGGGATTGAGATCGGGCCGATGAGCGGTGAGCACAATGTGCGCTACTGGCTGCGCAGTCGCAATATCGAGGTCCACCCGCTCTATGTGGAGAAAATCCTGGCTGCCGCCAAGCGTTCCAATCAGGTTCTGCCGGAAGACGAGATTCTGCGCATGGTAGCAACCATGCGGCGGCGGCTGGCCGACGAAGAGATCGGCCAGGAGCAAACGGACGCGGGCCGTGAGAGTTGAGAGTTGATGGAAATAACTGTCCACCTGGGTGAGCCTTTCTGGCGCACAGCAGGCAAACGCGAGGTGAGATTGACCCTCGGCAGTGGCGCTAGCGTGGCCGAGGCCCTCATTGCCCTGGCGCAACTCTATCCTGGGCTCTCGGCTGAACTGGGAGGCGATGAAGTTCGCCCCCTGGTCTTCATGAACGATACTGATGTGTCTCCAGAGGCACTGCTGGTGCCGGAGGCCAGATTGGTGATCGTCTGGCCGGTGAGTGGAGGATGAATGAAGCCGTTGAGCACAGCCTTCGTTGACCTGACCTCTGGCCATATCGAAATCGCGCCGACGCCGGAGCGCCTGGTCCGCGCCCTGTTGGGTGGCCGCGGGATGAACATGCTCTATCTGCGCCGGCTTCTGCGCGCGGCAGGCGACCCGCGTCGCGTCGATCCGTTCGGCCCGGAGAATCCGCTTATCATCGGCGCGGGCCTGCTCACCGGCACCATCGCTCCCAACGCCGCGCGCTTCAACGTCACATCCAAGTCGCCGGAGACGCTGGGCCTGGGTGACGCTAACTGCGGCGGGTTCTTTGCCGCCGCGATGCGCAAAGCCGGCTTTGATCGGCTGATCATCGTTGGCAGGGCCGAGCGGCCCAGTTATCTGCTTGTCCAGGATGGGAGCATCGTGATCCGTGATGCGGGCGGGTTATGGGGAGCGACCTCACCCAGGGCACAGGAGATGCTGAGAGCCGCACACGGGCCGGGGACGGTGAGCGCGGTCATTGGCCCGGCGGGGGAGAACCAAGTGCGCCTGGCCTCGGTGATGACCGGCCTGAAGAACACCGCCGGGCGCAGCGGCATGGGTGCGGTGATGGGCAGCAAGAAGCTCAAGGCCATCGCCGCCTGCGGCGGGGAGCCTGTGCCGGTCACAGATAAGGATGCGCTGCGAGCTGCACGGGTGGAGCAGACCAGCTACCTTCAGGGCTCACGGGTTGTTCAGGTCCTCGGCAGGCTCGGTACACCCTTCTTATATGAGGTCAGCAATCGGCTGGGCGCAATCCGCACCCGCAATAGCCAGGACAACTTCTTCGCGGACACGCTTGTTGCCTCCGAGATCGAAAAATACTCGGATAAGATGTTGGCTTGCACGTCCTGCGTCGTCCATTGTCGGCACCGCAACACCCTGGGCGGCGAGGGGCCGGAGTATTCGACCATTGGCTTGCTTGGCGCTAATATCGGCATCGCGCCGACCGATCAGGTGATCACGCTCAACAATCTGGTGAACGAACTTGGGCTGGACGCGTCTTCGACGGGGACGATCCTCGCCTGGGCCATGGAGCTGTATCAGCGTGGGCTGATTGACGATGAGATGGCCGAAGGACCGTTGCAGTTTGGAGACTACGAGCGTGTGGTTGATCTGATCAATGATATCGCTTATCGGCGGGGATTCGGCGATGTGCTCGCCGAGAGCAGCCAGGCCAAACGCTTCTTCCCGCCTGAGGCTGCTGATTACCTGATCGCCGTCAAGGACCTGCCGCAGTCCGACCCGCATGATGTGCGCTATATCAAGTCATTCGCCCTCGGCCTTGCCGTGGCCTCACGTGGCGCAGATCACCTGCGCAACCGCCCGACGCTCGACATCCTGAAACTGCCGGATGACGTGCGCAGAGACATTTTCGGCATCGAAACGAGCGCCGACCCTACCGCCTATGAGGGTAAAGCCGGCATGGTGGCCTGGCACGACGACATCTATGCTGTGGCCGATTGCCTGGGCATCTGCAAATTCATCACACATGGCTTCAACTCGCCGCACCTGCTGGGGTACCCACACTTTGTCGAGCTGATCCGGGCGGTAACCGGCCTGGAGTTCAGCGAGGCCGAACTGCGCGCGGTGGGGCGACGGGTTGTTGATCTGGAACGGCTCATCAACCTTGAGTTTGGGCGGACGCGTGCCGACGACACGCTGCCCAAGCGATACTTCGATGAGCCGATGCCGGCCCGTGTCACCAAAGGCCATCGCATTGAGCGCGACAAGTTCGAGAAGATGCTGGACGAATACTACGCTGCGCGTGGCTGGGACCAGGCAGGACGCCTGTCGGAGGAGAGGGTGAGAGAGTTGGAGGAGTTACTATGGGCATGACCATCGCCGAGAAGATCCTGGCCGCGCACTGCGACCAGCCTGTGGTGCGGCCGGGGCAGTTTATCAATGCCCGCGTGGACCTGGTGCTGGCGAGCGAACTCTCCGGCGTTCTCGCTATTGAGGAGTTCGAGAAGATCCAGGGGGCCGATGGCGTCTTCGATAGGGATAAGGTGGTCTTCGTCTTCGATCACTTCACGCCTAATAAGGACATCAAATCGGCTGAGATCGTGCAGCGTTGCCGCGAGTTCAGCCAGCGGACCGGCATTCGCTACTACGACGTCGGTCGCGCCGGCATCCAGCATGTCCTTCTGCCGGAGCAGGGGCTGGTAGCACCGGGCGACCTGATAGCTGGGGCCGATTCACACACCTGCACTTATGGTGCGCTCGGCGCGTTCGGCACCGGCATCGGCTCGACCGATGCCGCCGCGGCCATGGCGTTAGGCGAGATCTGGCTGAAGGTACCGGAGTCCATCAAGCTGGTATATCACGGCCGGCCGGGGCGGTGGGTCGGCGGCAAAGACATCATCCTCCATACCATCAGCCGGCTGGGCGTAGATGGCGCACGCTATCAAGCCATGGAATTCACCGGCCGTGCCATCAGCGGGCTGGGCATGGCCGATCGCTTCACCATTGCCAACATGGCCGTTGAAGCCGGAGCCAAGACCGGGCTGATCGCCCCCGATGAGAAGACGGTCGAATTCGTGCAGCGGGCAGGCGGCCGCACCGACCGGTGCTATCAGTCTGACCCCGACGCTGAATATGCAGCGGTCTACGAGTTCGATGTGAGCGACCTGGAGCCGCAGGTGGCCTTTCCCTTTCTGCCCGAGAATGCTCATCCGGTAGGCGACGCCGATGGGGTTGAGATCGACCAGGTCGTCATTGGCATGTGCACCAACGGCAACCTGGACGACCTGCGCACCGCGGCGCGTATTCTAAAGGGACGTAAAGTCCATCCCCGGGTGCGGGCGATCATCATCCCTGGTTCGCAGAAGGTGTACCTGGAGGCGCTGCGCGAGGGGTTGGTCGAGACCTTCATTGAGGCCCAGTGCGTTGTCAGCACACCGACCTGTGGTCCCTGCCTGGGTGGACATATGGGAGTATTGGCGAGGGGGGAGCGCGCCGTGTCTACCAGCAACCGCAACTTCGTCGGCCGCATGGGCCACCCCGAATCAGAAGTCTATCTGGCCAGCCCGGCGGTAGCCGCTGCCTCAGCTATCGCCGGGCGGATCGTGGGGCCGGACGATCTATGACGTCACAGGAGAGCCTGACATGAAAATACCCCCAGACCTGACCATCGCTGACCTGCTCAGGCTCAACGTTGAGCGCAACCCCGATCAGGTCTTCCTGACTCTGGCGGAGCAACGTCTCACCTATGCCCAGGTGAATGCACAGGCTGAGGCGCTGGCCGCCTTCCTGGCTGAGTGTGGCCTGAAACATGGTGACCGCCTGGTGATCAACCTGCCCAACTGGCCGGAGTTCGTCATCGCTTTCTTCGCCGCTGCTGCCCTCGGCGCCATCGCCGTCCCCATCAGCCCGCGCCGCCCCGCCTCCGAGGTTCAGGCCCGGCTGGCGAACTCGTGCCCTGCCGCTGCCATTACCTATACTGCCGCTGGCCGACCGGCAGTGGAGGGGGCTTTTGATCACCTGGCAATGATGGAGGAGCTTCGGCGCAGCCTGCCCGAACTCCGTATCCTTATCGCAGTCGGCCTGGATGAATCCCGCTCCGATGCGCTGGCGTGGCGCCATACGCTTGAGCGGAGCTACACCGTTCACGGGATAAAAGGGCAAGATCCCATACGGGGCAGGCAGACCCCATCCTCCCAGGATCCTGCCGCCATTCTATACACTCTGGGCATGACCGGTGAGCCACGAGGCGCTGTCCTGAGCCACCGCAATCTGTTGAGCAATGCGTCTGCCATCGCCAACCTGATCGGGGTCAAGCCCGAGGATGTCTTCCTGGGGAGTGTTCCGCTCTCCAATGCCTTTGGTATTGGCCCGACGCTTCTCACGGCGGCCATCGCTGGGGCACGGCTGGTCTTGATGGGAGCCTATCATCCTGGCGAGGCCCTGCAACTGATTGAGTCTGAGCGCGTCACCGTCCATCATGGTGTGCCGACCATGTTCGCGCTCGAACTCAATCACCCCGATTTCGCTACGACCGACCTGAGTAGCCTGCGCACTGGCATCATGTCGGGCGCGCCCTGTCCTCCTGAGTTGGTGCGGCGTGTCCGTGGCGAGATGGGCTGTGATGTGCTTATCGCCTACGGCCTGACCGAGGCCGCCCCTGGCGTGACCGCGACGCGCTTCACCGATGGCCCTGTCACGCGTAACGAGACCGTCGGTCGGCCACTGCCGGGGGTGGAAGTGCGCATTGTGGACGAGACAGGGGCTGAGGTGCCCTTTGGTGAGGTAGGTGAGTTGCTTTGCCGGGGACCCAACATCATGCTGGGATATTGGGGCCGGCCGGAAGAAACCGCCCAACGGCTTGATGGCGAGGGCTGGCTGCATACAGGTGATCTGGCGACACTGGACCCCAACGGTCCCATTCGCGTTGTCGGTCGCCGGGACGATGTGATCAACCGTGGCGGGCTGAAGATTTATCCGGGCACGGTCGAGATGGTCCTGCGCACGCACCCCAAGGTCAAGGAAGCTGCCGTGGTGGGGTTGCCCGATCTGATCTTCGGTGAGATCTCCTGCGCCTGCGTCGTGCCGATGCCAGGCTTCTCCCCTGGCAGGGAAGGGAATTCAGGGGTCGGGGTGACCCGTGAGGAGCTCATCGCCTATTGTCGTGAGCGGCTGGCCGACTACGAAGTGCCTGATCGGGTGGTCTTTTTCGAGGCACTGCCGCGCCGGGCCAGCGGGCCGGTGCGCAAGGACTATCTGCGCGAGCATGTCCGCATCCGGGGCCGCGCCTGGGTCTTCGGTAAGAACGTGAACACCGATGCCATCATCCCGGCTCGCCACTGTAACACGGCTGACCCCAGGGAATTGGCCAGGCATTGCATGGAAGATGCCGATCCGACATTCATCCGGCGCATGCAGCGCGGCGATCTGATCGTGGCTGGGGCCAATTTCGGCTGCGGTAGCTCACGTGAAGTGGCGCCACTCAGTATCAAAGCCGCCGGTGTCTCAGCGGTCGTCGCCAAATCATTCGCCCGCATCTTCTTCCGCAATGCCATCAACATCGGCCTACCGATCTTTGAGTGCCCGCAAGCTGTGGACGGGATCGCCGAGGGCGATGAGATCGAGATTGACCCACCGGCTGGCGTGCTACGCAACATCACGCGCGGCACTGACTACTCGCTGACGCCTTTCCCTGACTTTCTACAGCGCATCATTGCACGCGGAGGGCTGCTGGGGTACGTAGAGGAGCGGTTGACGGAACTAAAACGTGAAACGTAAGACACGATGACGTTTCACGTTTCACGCTTACAGGAGGCGGCATGAAGACGTATCGGATTGGCGTCATTCCGGGCGATGGCATCGGGCCGGAGGTCGTGCGCGAAGGGCTGAAGGTGCTGGGGGCAGTGGCCACGGTCGAGGGCTTCGCTCTTGATCTGACCGAATACCCCTATAGTGGCGCGCATTATCTGGAGACCGGCGAATTAGTGCCGCCGCAGGTTATTGACGAGTGGCGCCAACTGGATGCTATCTACCTGGGCGCTATCGGTCACCCTGACGTCGAGCCGGGGTTGGTCGAACGCTCGGTCATCCTGGGCCTGCGCTTTGGCCTCGACCTGTACATCAATTTGCGCCCAATCAGGCTGTATGCCGAGCACCTGTGCCCGCTCAAGGGCAAAACCCCTGCCGACGTGGACCTGGTGGTCGTGCGTGAGAACACCGAAGGGATGTATACCCAGATCGGCGGTATCTTCAAGAAGGGGACGGCTGACGAGATCGCTGTTGTCGAAGGCCTCTACACGCGCAAGGGGACGGAACGGGCTATCCGTTATGCCTTCGAACTGGCCCGCCGGCGGGCAGCGCAGCGAGGCTCTGCCGGCCGTCCTGCCAGGGTCACAATGGTAGATAAGGCCAATGCCATTCGCCCGCAGGATATCTGGACGCGGACCTTCGCCGAGGTCGGCGCAGAATATCCCGACGTCGAGCAAGAGCACGCCTATGTGGATGCAGCCTGTATGTGGCTGGTCAAGAACCCGGAATGGTTCGATGTCGTTGTCACCGCCAATCTATTCGGCGATATCCTGACCGATCTGGGAGCAGCTATTCAGGGCGGCATGGGCATTGCTGCGTCGGGCAACATCCATCCGGGCAAGACCTCGATGTTTGAGCCGATCCATGGCTCGGCGCCCAAGTATGCCGGCCGGAACGTAGCCTGTCCACTGGGCGCGATCGCTGCTGCGGCCATGATGCTGGAGACGTTGGGAGAAACAGTTGCTGCTGCCCGCATTGAGCGGGCGATTGAGCGGTTGCTGACGAGTGGGCGCATCCCCTCTGTAGATGCCCACAGCGGGCTATCCACCTCATGTGTAGGGGATATGGTGACTGAGGAGGTCCTTAAAACAGAGGTGCTGGCCATATGAGGGTGCGCCGGCAGATTTCGCATAGTCAGGGCACTCAGGCGAGTTCCTTCACCACTGGCGTTTGATCTGGCGCGCAATCCAGGGTATTATCGGTCGCCATGAGCAAATCCAGCGCTGACGTTGTCATCTGTGGTGCGGGCATTGCCGGCATTGCCGCCGCCTATCATCTGGCTGTGACGCACGGCCTGCGCGATGTCGTAATCGTAGATGAACGCGACCCGCTCACGCTCACCAGCGACAAGTCCACCGAGGCCTATCGCAATTGGTGGCCGGGGCCGGGCGACGCAATGGTGCGTCTGATGAATCGGAGCATCGATCTGTTGGAGGCCTGGGCCCGCGAAACTGATAACCGCATCCGGCTGAATCGCCGCGGTTATGCCTTTCTCACCGCAGACCCGGCGCGCATCCCCGTCTTCGAAGAGGCCGCTGAGGAATCGGCCCGACTCGGTGCGGGACCGGTGCGCCGCCACGCCGGCAAGCCGCAGGACCCTCCTTACGTGCCCGCGCCGCCTCAGGGCTTCGAGAGCCAGCCCACCGGCTGTGACCTGCTGCTCGATCAGACGCTCATCCGCAGGCATTTTCCCTACGTTAGCGAGAGGACGGTCGCACTGCTCCACGCACGACGCTGCGGCTGGTTCAGTGCTCAGCAACTCGGCATGTACCTGCTAGAACAGGCGCGGGCCTGTGGCGCTCGCCTTGTGCGCGGGCGGGTTGAGGACATTGAAGTCTCCGCTAACCGCGTGCAGGCTGTACGCCTCAAGAGTGGAAACGGGCTGAATCGCCTGGCTATGGGCCGTCTGGTCATTGCGACCGGGCCATACCTGAAGCAGGTTGGGCGGATGCTAGGACTCGACCTGCCGGTGTTCTGTGAACTGCACGCCAAGATCGCTTTCAATGATATTCTAGGCGTCGTCCCCCGTGATGCCCCCTTGCTCATCTGGACCGACCCGCAGCACCTTCCCTGGTCCGATGAGGAACGCGCGGCACTGATGGAGAGAGAGGACACGCGTTATCTACTTGAGGAATTCCCCTCCGGCGTGCACATGCGGCCGGAAGGGGGACCAGACAGCCGCGTCATTCTGATCCTGTGGACTTATGACCTGCGACCGCGCGACCCGGTCTGGCCGCCCGCGCTGGATCCGGACTACCCGGAAGTTGTCTTGCGCGGCCTGGCTGCCATGATCCCGGGGCTGGCAGCGTACTTTGGCCGGGCACCCCGACCGGCGTACGATGGGGGCTATTACTGCAAGACGCGCGAGAATCGTCCCCTGATTGGGCCGCTAGCGGTGCAAGGGGCGTATGTAATCGGTGCACTTTCTGGGTTTGGCTTGATGGCCTCGCCGGCGGCAGGCGAGTTGCTGGCGGCGCATGTGACTGGAAGTCCGCTGCCGGGCTATGCGCCGGCGTTTTCGCTTGAACGCTACGCGGATCCGGCCTATCAGGCGTTGCTGGAGAATTGGGGAGGGGGCGGGCAACTGTAGTGGGCCGCCAACGCGCCGAGTAATTTACTGAAGACATATTCGGTATAAATACAGCCCTGGCAAACAGCTACTATATGCCGGCTTGACGGTTGCACCGGCGTGTGGTAGGATGGAACTCCAGCGCGGTAGGCTGAGTAGATCATGCATTTGTCATACTGAGCCATGCCCTGACCGTAGGAAAGGGGCAGCGAAGCATCTCTGGCGTGGGTGCAAGAGACCCTTCGCTGCGCTGCTCGGAGTGACACCTCTGCGATCTATCGAGGCTATAGAGGCGCGCAGCCATCATGCGTATCGTCGCGAATACACCCTTTATTCAGCAACGCGCGAAGATTGCGCGCTACGTCAGCCTGGCCGGTCTGGCTCTGCTCGGCGGCGGCTTTGTGACCTCGCTACTGCAACCTAAGCTCCTCCTCTGGGCCTATGCCACGCTGCCCATCGGCATCATCCTGGCCAATATCGGCATCTACCTGACCAACCGCTACGGCCGCGAGCCCAGGCCCGATCAGATGCTTGATCAGGCGCTTAAGGGCCTGGATGATCGTTATGTCATCTACCACTATATGTTGCCCTCATCTCATGTGCTGGTCACGCCACAAGGGCTCCATCCTCTGATTGTGAAGTTTCAGCCGGGGACATTTGTGAATGAGGGCGATCGCTGGCAGCACCGCCAGAGCTTTCTCGGCCGCTTGATGCGCTTGTTTGGTCAGGAGTCGATCGGTAACCCGACACGCGAGGCGCGGGCCGAAGCCGGCGCACTGGCCCGCTATCTGGCAGAACAGGCGCCGGGTGTGGATGTGCCCATTGAACCGATTATCGTATTCACTCATCCGGCGGCCCAACTGACGATAACATCGCCGGCTGTGCCGGTGGTGCCCGCCAGGAAGCTCAAGGGCTACGTGCGGTCGCTGGAAAGAGGGCGCACGCTGCCACGGCCGATATTGGCCAAGCTTGAGGAGGCACTGCCGGCCGCTTAGGGAGGTATGCCCTTTATGGAGAAACCGCACAGCATCACGGCCTTCTTCCCTGCCTACAATGATGGTGGGACGATCCCTAGCATGGTGCTGACGGCGCTGATGACCCTGCGCAAGGTCACCGACGACTACGAAGTCGTAGTGGTAAACGATGGCAGCCGGGACTACACTGCCGAGGTGCTGGAAGAGCTGGCGCGCCGTTATCCGGAACTGCGCATTATCCATCACCCTCACAACCGGGGTTATGGTAGCACGCTGCGCACCGGTTTCGCCAGCGCCCGCAAGGAATGGGTCTTCTATACCGACGGCGATGCCCAGTATGACCCTCGTGAGCTGGTCAACCTTGTGGAGGCCCTCGATGAAGGTGTGGACATCGTTAACGGCTACAAGATTGTGCGGCACGACCCACTACATCGGATCGTGATTGGGCGCATTTATCACTATATTGTCAAGTTCGCCTTCGGCTTCCGGCTGCGTGACGTGGACTGCGATTTCCGCCTGATCCGGCGCGCTATATTTGATCAGATTGATCTGGAGTCGGACAGCGGGACCATCTGTGTCGAGATGGTCAAGAAAATGCAGGATGCCGGCTTCCGCTTCGTCGAGGTTCCTGTAAACCATTACCATCGTGCCTATGGCAAGAGCCAATTCTTCAACTTCAAGCGGCTCTGGCGCACGGGCATCCAACTGATCCAACTGTGGTGGAAACTGGTCATTAGGAAGGAGCACCTGCAAACGCCCGCGAAAGCGCTGGCCGCGCCGTCTGATACGGAACAGCCGGTCGCGCAGGTGGAGCGAGGGTAATCAGCCCAACCGCGCCCATCGGGTGCCGGTTGCGTCTTCAGGCAGGCTCTCCCATGACTGACTTGGCAGGCTTTTTCCGCGGCAAGCGGGTTCTGGTCACTGGCGGGTTGGGTTTTATCGGCTCGAACCTGGCCTACCGGCTGGTCGAGCTCGGGGCAGATGTGATCCTGGTAGATTCGCTCATCCCCACCTACGGCGGTAACCTGTTTAATGTGCGCGGGCTGGAGGGGCGGCTGCGCATCAACATCGCCGATGTGCGTGATGAGCATAGTATGGACTATCTGGTACGAGGGCAGGATGTGATCTTCAGTCTGGCGGGCCAGGTCAGCCATCTCGATAGTATGAAGGATCCCTATACTGACCTGGAGATCAACTGCCGGAGCCAGCTCTCGTTGCTTGAGGCTTGTCGCAAGCATAACCCTGGGGTGAAGGTCGTCTTCGCCAGCACGCGCCAGATCTACGGCAGGCCGCGCTACCTGCCGGTGGACGAGGCACATCCACTCGATCCTACGGATATCAATGGCGCCAATAAGATGGCGGGCGAATGGTATCACATCGTCTACTATCGCGCCTATGGCCTGGCGACCACCTGCTTGCGGCTGACAAACACTTATGGACCGCGTATGCGAGTCCGTGATGCCCGCCAGACTTTCCTGGGCTGGTGGTTACGGCTGTTAATTGAGGGCAAACCGCTTCGGATTTATGGGGACGGGCAGCAATTGCGCGATTTCAACTACGTGGATGACGCCGTGGAGGCATTGCTGCTCGTGGCTGCTTCACATCGGGCCAATGGTGAGGTATTCAACCTCGGAGGCGATGAGCCGATCAGCCTGCTCGATTTAGCCAGACTTCTGATTGAGCTTGAAGGCCATGGTGAGTATGAGATTGTGCCCTTTCCTGAGGAGCAGCGGGTTATTGATATTGGGGATTATTATGCAGACTATACGAAGTTGCACCTGGCTCTGGGCTGGTGCCCTACGGTCAGCCTGCGCGATGGCCTGACACGCACTTTAGCCTACTATCACGAGTACCATCCCCACTATTGGTAGGAGACAGCGCACATTGAGACCCGGAATGTAGCGGTGGCTATCCCCCAGGCCGACCCCGGAGCCAATTACCGCGCGCATCGAGCGGAGATTGATGCGGCTATTGCCCGCACGCTTGAGAGCGGACGCTACATCCTGGGGCCGGAGGTGGAGGCATTTGAAGCTGAGTTCGCCGCGTACTGTGGCGTAGCTCATGCCAGCGGAGTCGGTTCGGGCACAGAAGCGTTAACTCTGGCGCTGCGTGCTGTTGGCGTCGGCCCCGGTGACGAAGTCATTACAGTAGCACATACCGCCGTTGCCACCGTGGCGGCAATTGAGGCAGCCGGCGCGCGCCCCGTCTTGGTGGATGTGGACCCCGTCTTCTACACCCTTGACCCGGCCAGGCTAGACGCAGCCATCACTACCCGCACGCGGGCGGTCATCCCGGTGCACCTGTATGGACAGCCGGCAGACCTGGCGCCCATCCGCGACTGGACCCGTCGGCATGGGCTATGGCTCATCGAAGATGCGGCCCAAGCGCATGGTGCCATCTATCATGGCCGTCGGGTGGGCAGTTGGGGCGATCTGGCCTGCTTCAGCTTTTACCCGACCAAGAATCTGGGTGCATTGGGAGATGGGGGGATGGTGGTGACAGATAATGCCGATCTGGCTGAGCGGGTCAGATTGTTGCGCCAGTATGGCTGGCGGGTGCGCTACATCAGCCACATCCCCGGCACGAACAGCCGCCTTGATGAGCTTCAGGCGGCTGTGCTGAGGGTCAAGTTGCGCTACCTCGAAGTGGAGAACGAGCGTCGGCGGGCACTGGCGAGGCGCTACACCAGCCTGTTGGCCGGCAGTGATGTCATCCCGCCGACCGAACGACCCGATGCCTGTCATGTGTATCATCTATACGTGATTCGTTATGCCCGGCGTGACCAGTTGCGGGCGGCTCTGCACAGCCAGGGCATCGGTAGCACGGTGCACTACCCCGTGCCGGTGCATCTACAACCGGCCTACAGTCACCTGAGGTTGGGTCGGGCGGCGCTACCGGTGAGTGAGGGCCTGAGCAGAGAGGTGCTGTCGCTGCCGCTATATCCGGAGATGAGCGAGGAGGAGGTGGAACGCGTTGCCTCGATTGTGCTGGGGTGTCTGGGGGGTGTATGAGGTTGGGTTGTTCTGTAAGACTATGCGAAAAAGGGAGGTAACATGCCCAAGAAACAGCTCATCAGCCTGTTGATCCTCACAAGCCTGATCCTGACCTTGGTGATCGGCGCGCAGCTACCTGACCATAGCCGGCTACACATTTGTCCCCCGCCCTCCGATTCCCCCCGCTTCTCCAACTCTGCTTGGCTACATTTCCGGTGGGGGCATCTACATTACCAACCCACCCAACAACGATCCGCTGGTCGCTAATCTCCCTTTGCCTGATCGCGCCATCATGACTGAGTTCCGCTTCTACTACTACGACACCTCGGACGCGCACACGGCAACGGCAGAACTGAGGCGCACCAATTTTCAAGGAACGATTGACTCTCTGGCGGTTGTCTCGTCAACGACACAGACGAACGGCTTTGGCAGTGTGGCGACCACGTATATTCTAGACCCCATGGTTGACAATTCTATCTACGCCTACACTGTCAATGTGTACCTCAACCCCGGTACCACCAATCCGGATTACATGAGGCTATACGGCATCCGGGTTGCCTACACTTCCGGCAACATCTACATGCCAATGATTAAGAAATAGCTCAACCTAAGTCCCAGGCCCCTCCCTTGCCATAAAGGAGGGGCCTGGGAAGAGGCCAGGATTATCCGCCCAACTCCTTGAGTTTCTGTTCCCAGCGGGCGTAGAGGCGGTTGTAGGTTTCCTCGGAGATCTCGCCGGCCGCCAGGCGCATATCCAGGCTGTCCAGAGTGGCCTGAATCTGTTCACGGGTCAGCGGCCCCGGCGCAGCAGCAGCGGCAGGTTCCGCGGGCGCGGCTGACGCCGGCTGCGCTGGCGGGGCCTGCATGGCATCGCGCATGGCCTGGGCCATGACCGATCCAAGACCGACGCCGGCTCCCAGCCCCAGCCCCGCGCCTGTCAGACTCCCGGCTCCGCCGCCGGGCTGTTGGGCTGCATCGCCCAGGGCGCGTGCCGCTTTGAACTGCAGGTACTTCTGCATGTCACCGATCGCGCCCATCGCGGCCCGTTCATCAATGGCCCGGGCCGTTTCCTCCGTCGGGCTGATCGAATTGATGTAAAGCGTCTTGAGCGACAGGCCCAGCGCGCCGAAGTCATCTTGGGCTTTGGCTCGCACCACGCCACCCATCTCCTCAAACATCGTCGGTAGGTCCAGGATCGACCGCTTCAATTCGCCCAGCACATCGGTCAGTTTGGCGATGATGATCCCGCGCAGAAATCCCTGAATCTGAGGTGTATCGTATAGCCCCTGTGTGCCCACGATCTTGTTGACGAACAACTGAGGGTCCTGAATCTGGGTGGAATAGGTGCCGAAGGCGCGCAGCCGGGCCATACCCAGGTCGGGGTCGCGCAGCGTGATCGCCTCCGGTGTCCCCCACTTCAGGTCCAGGAATTCACGCAGGCTGACGAAAATGACCTCGGCTTTGAACGGGGTCTGCCCGCCGAAGGCCAAGCCCAACAGGCCGGTGAGGAGGGGGATATTGCCTGTGCTGATGGTATGGCGGCCGGGCCCGAACGTGTCCAGTGCCTTGCCGTTGCGGAAGAAGACCGCCGCCTGGCTTTCGCGCACGATAACCTGCGTGCCCAGGCGAAAGTCCCCCGATCCGCTCTCCGGGATGCGGTGGACCATCTCATCCTGCATCTCGCCGACGTATTCAACGACATCAAAGATTCTCGCCATGATTGATCTCCTTCTTACTTACTGTGACTGCTCACAGGTTCATATCGCGCCGGTGAGCACATCTTCTCGGCGTGACAAGGCATCGTTGGCCTCGCGGCAGATCGTGGCCAGATGAGCGACTGCCGCCACGACACCCTCTTTGGCACCAATGGCTGAAGCCAGGGCGTCAATTGCTTCGGCGATGTGACCCACATGGTCGGCCAGGGCATTGTCGTAGGCGTAGATCTTGTCCAGCTCCGCCTCGTTGATCTTGACCGCGTCGAAGAAGCCGGCGTAGCCATAGCTGGTCGTGCGCAGCCGATCAATGACCGTCTGGAGTCTCATTGTCGCATTATCCAGGTCATCTACCAGATCGATCATTCCACCCGCCATCAGTTGGCGCTGCAGGTCGGGCAGGCGACGCCATTGCTCCTCGAACCGACGTGCCAGCGTGTCGCGCAGAAGCCGGTCGGCATCCCGGCGCGACTCGCGCTCCATGTAGCCGGAGAAGCCGGGGATTTTGCTCGCCAGTTGTTGTAGACCGGTCCATTCCTGTCTGATCTGATCTGAGAGATTGCTCATACTATCCTCCTTAGCTCAAGAAGATCTCGGTGCCGCAGTAGGGACAGCGGACTACGCCCTTGCCCACCAGTTCGAGCTGCCCACCGCAGTTCGGACACTTGTTGTTGCCGCGTAATTGGCCGGCATCGCGAGCATACAGGACACCCTCATTCCAGTTAACGTAGCCGCTGAACAGTTCCTTGCCCACCAGGTCGTAGATCCAGTTTTGCACCTGATCGCGGCTGGCCTTGAGTTCGAGCACCAGGTCGGAGATGCGCACCTGGCCTCGCGTCATGACCATATCAAGGATGCGCCGCTCATGTTCGACTTGCGCCTGCTCTCTGGCTTCCTGGCTGCCCCGTAAGTACAGATACGCCCCCAGGCCGACGAGTGGCACAACCACGAACAGGAAAGCCAGCAAAGCTCCCAGCACCGCTCCGCCACGGCTTGTCCCGCTG
>CADDZL010000020.1 GCA_902812335.1 Chloroflexota bacterium
CGTCTCCACCGCCCAGGAAGTAGCCCTTATCCGCGCTGCCAAAGCGCGCGGCCTGCCCGTCACCTGTGAAGTGACACCGCACCACCTGTTCCTCTCTCTGCCCTCATCCCCATCCCCTCTCCTCCCCAGCACCGGGCTTCAGCCCGGTTGGGAGAGGGGCGAAGGGGTGAGAGATCTGGTCGAAGACCCACTCTATCGCATGAACCCGCCCCTGCGTCCTCCCGACGAGGTGCGGGCGCTGTGGGACAACCTCGATCTCTTTGACGCCGTGGCGACCGACCATGCCCCCCATACCCTGGCCGAGAAGCGCGGCCCTGAACCGCCGTCCGGCGTGCCCGGCCTGGAAACCGCCCTCCCCCTGCTCTTGACCGCCGTCCATGAAGGCCGTATGACGCTCTCCGATCTGGTCCGCCTAACGGCGACGGGCCCGGCGACTGCCTTCGGCCTGGCCCACAAAGGCCATCTGGCCCCCGGCTACGATGCCGACCTGGTTCTGGTGAATCCAGACGCGGAATGGACGATCTCGAACGAGGGTCTGTTCACCAAATGCGGTTGGACGCCTTTCGCCGGCCGGCGCGTGCGGGGTCGCGTCATGCGCGTCTTCCTACGCGGGCGGCTCGTTTTCGCCGAAGGTCGCGTCCTGGCCCAGCCCGGCAGCGGGCGGCGTGTGAGGCTTGACACAACCCCCTAACATCATTATAATGTAGCCTAGTTGCCTCGCGCCGCGGGGCAACTGTTGTGATCCGACTTTGCAGCAGATATTCGGAGGCGAGACGTGTACGCACTTGTCGAAAGCGGTGGGCGCCAATACCGTGCCCAGGTGGGTGAGACGATCCGGGTGGAGCGCCTGCCCCAGCCCGTCGGCGAGCAAATCGCACTAGATCGGGTCCTGCTCCTGGCGGATGGCGATGCCATCACTGTGGGCCAGCCGACGGTGAGGGGGGCCAGGGTTCTGGCGACTGTGGTCGGACTGGAGAAGGGGCCCAAGATCCGCATCTTCAAGTACAAGCCCAAGAAACGCTACCGACATCAGGGTGGCCACCGCCAGTGGTACACGCGCCTGCATGTGGATCAGATTGTGACGGAGGGCTAAATGGCGCACAAAAAGGGGGGCGGCTCAAGCCGCAACGGGCGTGATAGCCGCTCGCAGCGGCTCGGCGTCAAGAAGTTCGGCGGCGAGTTCGTTCGCTCTGGCAACATTATTATCCGCCAGCATGGCACCAAGTTCCATCCGGGCTCCGGCGTATCACTGGGGCGGGATTATACGATCTTCGCCGTCATAGATGGCTATGTCCGATTCGAGCCGATAGCCGATGATCGCAAGCGGGTCTGCGTCTATCCTGAGCCGACCGGTGCCGGCGCGTAAGACAAGAGGTAGGGAATAAGGCAAAGGATCAAATGAAAGAAGGAATTCATCCTAAGTGGTATCCCAACGCCAGGGTCGTATGCGCCTGTGGCAACACCTGGACGGTGGGCGCAACCGTACCTACTATCACCACCGACGTATGCTATAATTGCCATCCGTTCTACACCGGTGAGCAGCGCATTGTAGACACCGAGGGGCAGGTGGACCGCTTCATGAAGCGGTTGGAGCGCCGTGAAGATATCGCAGCCGAACAGGAAGCCCGCCGCAAAGCGCGCACCTCCCCGGAGCTGCCTATCAGTGAACTGGAGTTGAGCCCGCGCGCTGAGAAGGCCCTGCAAGCAGCCGGCATCACCAAGGCCGGCGAACTTCTGGCGAAATTCGCCGAGGGCGACCGCGCACTCCTGGCGATTGAGGGCTTTGGCCGCTCATCACTCATCGAGGCCAAGAAGAAGCTGCGCGCCCGCGGCTTCACCCTGCCTGAGGCCGAGGCAGTGGCGTCGTAAAGCCGCACCCTTGACGGTGCCGGTCATTCTCTACAGCGTAGTCACCGGGAAGGAGTCCCATGCCCATTCTGGAAAAGGTTGACCGCCTGGCCGATGCCCGGGCCTGGTACGGCGATATGCCGGTGGAGAGCCTGTACACAGCCGGTATCGCCGGTGAACGTTTCCTGCGGGCGATCAAGGATGAGGGGCGCCTGCTGGGAACGCACTGCGCCCACTGCGATATCACCTATCTGCCACCAGCGATCTACTGTGAACGCTGCTTCGCCGAACTGAACGATTGGGTTGAAGTCGGCCCAGGAGGTGAAGTCCATAGCTTCACCGTCATGGCAGTGGGGCCCGACGGGGCACCGCTAGAGCGCCCGGTGGTTGTCGCCTTCGTCCAACTCGATGGGGCCGATGGCGGCCTGATCCATTACCTGAGCGACGTAGATGCAGATGAGGTGGAGATCGGCATGAGGGTCGTCCCGGTTTTCAAGCCGGCGGGCGAGCGCCGGGGATCCATCCTCGACATCACTCACTTCAAACCGGCATAATGGCACGCGCTACCCGTTCGGGAGGGCGCAGTTGTTTCCTACTTTCCCGTCGCCGATGGCAGGAATAACTTAAAGACCGCCTGATAAGTCTGAAGAACGGCTAGAGGCTCGCCGCTCCAGCCACCGGCAGCATACAGGTCCTCTTCCAGTGCGGCCACGCCGAGATTGCGCCATTGGAATGTCAGCGGCGTCTCAAAGCGCGTCCAGGTCGCCGTCCCCGGGTCATAACGCTCATTATAGCTGAGGTAGCCGGTCCAGCCACCGCCGACGACATAGAGCTTGTTGTCAACGACGCCCGCGCCGATGCCGCCGCGGGCTTCATTCATGGGCGTGCAGGCCGACCACGCGTCCAGCGCCGGATCATACACTTCACAGGTCGCGTACTCTTTGGTGCCGTCATAGCCGCCCACAACATAGATGCGCCCGCCGATCGCGCCCGCCGCCGCAAAGCCGCGCGCCGTCGGCATTGGCTGACGCACCTCCCACCTGTCACGCTCGATATCGTAGGCGTAGGTACTGGCAACATAGTGAGCCCCATCCCAGCCACCGAAGACATAGAGCCGATCACCCAGCGCGGCGATGGCGTAAGCCGCTACTGAAGCGGGTAACGCTGCCTGCTTCGCCCAGGTGTCCTCTACCGGGTCATAGACTTCCAAGATATTCGTAAGCTGGTTGCCCAACCCGAACCCGCCGGGCACATATATCCGGTCCCCGATGGACACAGCGCCGATGTATACAACGGGCGTCGGCTTGCGACTGTGGGGCGACCAGGTATTAGCGCCGGGGTCATAGGCATCCACCGCCCCGGTTATGCCCTCGGCCGTCTCACCGCCGATGGCGTACAACCTGCCCCTGGCAGCCACAAGAGCGAAGCCACTGCGCGGCGCGGGCATTTGCGCCTGCGCCGCCCAGCGCGATGGGCTACCCACTGTGGTCGGCGTTGGCGCAAGGCAATCCACGAAGGGGTCTGAGCACTGCCCCTGGCTGCGCGATGCCGGCCAGGGCCAGGCCGCCAGTGTCCCCAGCACCACCAGCAAGGCCGCCACGACCAGAAACACGCGCTTGGCAACCGGCAGGGTCACGGCGGGCAGCGCCTCCGCGACCGTGGCCCCGGCCGGCTCCGCCTTGGGGCTACCTACCTGGGGCACATCCACCCAGCCCTCGCGAACCGCGATCATGGTCGCTTCAGTGCGCGATTCGACGCCCAGCTTGGCGAAGATGTTACGCAGGTGAACCTTAACAGTGTTAGGGCTGATGAACAGTTCACGCGCGATCTGATTGTTGCTCGCGCCGGTCGCCACCAGCCGCAGAATCTCCAGTTCGCGCTCGCTCAGTGCCTCAATGCCGGTTTGCTGTTCGCTGCTCATGCCACTTTATAGAAACGCAGATGTAGCACCCGGCGTGTTGTCTCGGTCACCCGCACGCTTTCGTCCAGCCGGAAGCCGCATACCCACAGGATCGTCTCGGCGGAGATGAGCAGCGGGATGGAATCGCGCCAGATGCGGGGCACCTTAAGGTTAATGAAGAACTGGCTCACACGGGTCGTACGCCCCCCCAGGCCCAACGGGCGAAAGCGGTCACCCGGCCGGCGTCGCCGTAGGGTGAGGAGGCCGGAGTAGGCCTCCCGGACAACATCGTAGTCCAGATAGGCCTGCCAGGGATCGGGGTTCGCCTCAATGGAGGAACGTTCCCATGCCCCCGGCTCCAGCACATGGGTCTCCAACTGCCACTCACCCAGCGGCACGAGGCCCGGCACAACCACCGGCAGCGCTTCGTCGCTCAAGAGCAGAGGCCAATCCGGCGGCGGCCCGGCAACACCGGGCCCGGCGACGATCAGCCGATCGTAGGTCACAGTGAGCAACAGGCCGGCCGACAGAGTCGCCTGCGCGCCGACACCGCCATAAGTGGCAACCTCCACAGCGCCTTCGATAACCCGATAGGGCACATCGCGCAAGCTGCGCCGCAGCCGTGCCACCGCCTCCCGCAGCAGGCTGCGTTCCAGCCCCAGCGGCAATGTCACCCAGACAGCCCGATCGAAGACCACTGCTTCATCGGATTCGGCCTGAACGGACCGAACCCAGGCAGCCTCGGCCGCCATCCGCAACACCTCGTAGTCGCCAGCCATGACCTCGGCGCTGCGCTGCAACACCTTGCGGATGTTCGAGTTATATGTCTCCAGCAGCGGCAGCAGTTCATGCCGCAGCCGGTTGCGGTAGTAGGTCACATCCAGATTGGAACGATCGAAGCGCGGTTCTAAGCCGTGCTCGCGACAGTAGGTCTCAATGTCCGAACGCGGGACGCCGAGCAGGGGGCGGATGAGCAGGGGCGCTGTGACGTGCACCCCCGCCTGCCCTAGAAGATGATACTCAGACAAGGGCGTTTTCGGGGACATGCCCCGTAGGCCGGCCGGCCCCGCGCCGCGCAGCCAGTGCATCAAGACGGTCTCGATCTGGTCATCGGCATTGTGGCCGACGGCGATTTTCGCGCTAGCGCCCGTACAGCCCTCAGATTCGTCCGCGGCGGCACCGACGCGGACGGCAACCTGAGCCAGGAAATCATAGCGGGCCTGGCGCGCCGCCTCTTCAAGCGACAGGCGGTGGGTGCGGGCCAAAGCCGGCACATCGCGCGTCTCGACGGTCGCTTCCAGCCCCCAACGTGCCGCCAGATCGGCCACAAAGGCGGCATCGGCATCGGCTTCCTCACCCCGAATCCGGTGGTTCAGGTGGGCCACATGCAGACACAGGCCCAGCTCATCCTGCAGCCGCATGAGGACATGCAACAGGCAGAGCGAATCCGGCCCTCCCGATACGCCGACCACAATGTTGTCGCCAGGGCTGATCAGTTCATGCCGCTTGATCGCATAGCGCGCCGCGGCCAGTACATCTGGTTTCCCATCCACCAGCCTGGAATTATAACACATTCACGCTCTGGGCTCATAAGAGGGGGATTGCGCGTTTGGGCCGATTGTGGCATAATATGCATGTAGCCTGAAAGTGCTGTTCCATGATTGGGGCTCGACCCGCACAACTGGAGGATCTGCGCGATTGCTATGCTGAATCCCCTCAACGCGCTCCTCGGCCTATTTAGTCTCGATATCGGAATAGACCTGGGTACCGCGACGACGCTCGTGAATGTCCGAGGTAAGGGCATCATTATCAATGAGCCTTCCTGGGTAGCGATTGATAAAAAGACGCGCCGCCCGCTGGCCATCGGTCAGCAGGCACGCGAGATGGTCGGGCGCACCCCGGCAAACATCGTCGCCATCCGCCCCCTGCGCGATGGTGTGATCTCCGAGTTCGAGATCACCGAAGCCATGCTGCAGTATTTCATCCACAAGGCCCATGACCACATGTGGGTGCGCGTGCCTCGGCCCCGCGTGGTCGTCGGCATCCCCAGCGGTGTCACCGAGGTCGAGAAACGAGCAGTCTATGATGCCACCATATCGGCAGGAGCGCGCGAAGCCTACCTGATTGAAGAGCCCATGGCCGCAGCTATCGGCGCCGGCCTGCCGATCATCGAGCCGCGCGGCAGTATGGTGATTGACATCGGCGGTGGCACGACCGAGGTGGCCGTGTTCGCCCTGGGCGGCATTGTCGTCAGCCGCTCCATCCGCGTTGCCGGCGATGAGATGGATGAGGATATCATGCAGTACGCCCGCAGTAAGTACAACCTGCTTATCGGCGAACGCATGGCTGAGCGGGTTAAGATCGCCATCGGCTCGGCTTTCCCTCTGCCCGAAGAGAAAACGATGACGCTGCGCGGGCGTAACATGATCACCGGCCTGCCCGGCTCAGTGGAAGTGTCCAGCATTGAGATCCGCGAGGCGCTCTCTGGCTCGGTCAATGCGATTGTGGATGCGGTGAAAGAGACCCTCGACGAAACACCGCCGGAACTGGTTTCCGACCTGATGGAGAGCGGCATCTGTATGGCCGGAGGGGGATCATTGCTCCAGGGCCTGGCCGAACGCATCGCCGACGAGGTCAAGCTGCGCGTTTGGGTGGCTGAGGACTCCATGACCTGCGTTGCCCGCGGCGCAGGCACCGTCCTGGAAGACCTGGATAACCTCCACAAGGTGCTGGTCGGTCTGCAGCGGGGCAGCACGCAGCATTAGCGGAGGACCACGGACGGAAAGGGCGGTGACTTCCATCCTTCGTCCTCAGTCGGTAAGATGAAAGGCAACCATGCTCTAAGGTTTCTGGCTTTCGCCCTCGCCAGCCTGGGGCTGCTGGCACTGCATCAGAGCGGCTACCTGGCGCCCGCCGAAGGGCTCGCCGCCGAGCCGCTGGCCATTGCGCAGAGCTGGCTACAGGCACGCGCCCAGAGCGTAACCGCCCTGTTCGAGACGGCACGCGACTTGCAGACACTGCGCCAACGCGCAGCCGATTTAGAGAAGCAGAACGCTGCCCTCCAGGTCGAGAATGTCCGCCTGCGCGAGGAATTGGCCAACTATGAGGCTGTCAGCAAGCTGCTCGACTACACGCGTGAACATCCTCAATTCCAGACCATCCCTGCTGATGTCATCGGGTATGACAGCAGCAATTTCCTGCGCAGTATTATCATCAACAAGGGTGCCGCCGCTGGCGTGGCTCCCAGCATGTCGGTCATCACTGAGCGCGGCCTGGTCGGAAGGGTAACAGCCGTCAGCCCGAGTTCAGCCAAAGTGATGCTCCTGATCGACCCGGCCAGTGCCGTTAACGCCCGCTTGCAAACCTCTCGCGCTGATGGGACGGTCGAGGGCCAGCTCACCCCAACCCTGCTTATGCGCTTCATCCCCCAAGAAGAGACGGTGACGGTCGGCGACGTGGTTTTGACCAGCGGCCTGGGCGGCAATACCCCGCCCGGCCTGGTCATCGGCCAGGTGGTGAACGTCGAACGGCGCGACGTGGACCTGTTCCAGACAGCCGAGGTCCACCCAACGGTGGACTTCAACCGGCTGGAAATCGTCCTGGTGATCACTAATTTCAAGCCGATCAATGTGGACGTCTTCCACGGCAACCAGCCATGACCTACTACACCCTTCCCCTGCTGCTGGGACTGGCGCTGCTCCAATCCACCGTGATGCCGTATCTCAAACCGTTCGGGGTCATGCCGAACCTGATGTTGCTGGCAGTGGTTGCCTGGAGCCTATATCGTGGGCCTGGCGAAGGCATAGTGTGGGGCTTCCTGGGGGGCCTCTCCGTGGACTTCTTCTCGCGCGCGCCGATGGGGACATCGGCCCTGGCGCTGGCGACCGTAAGCATCCTGTCATCCATTGGAGAGCGCACGCTACACCGCAACCACGCAGCCCTACCGCTCGTCGTCATCCTGCTGGCAACGCCGATTCACGACCTGATCGTGTTGGGCCTACTGGGGTTGACCGGCCAGCCGGTGGCCTGGCTGGCGAGCCTGGTGTATTTCACGCTGCCGGCGGCAGTGCTCCATGTCATCTTGATGCTGCCAGCAACCCTGGGGCTGGGGTGGCTGCACCGGACCACATTGCAGCGCGAGGTACATTTGTGAGTCATCTATGACCGAGAAACGACCGCCCGACTACAGGCTCGGCCTATTCCGCCTGATCGTGGTGATCGCCTTCGGCGTACTGGCGGCCCAGATGCTGCGCCTGCAAGTCGTCCAGGGCGCAACCTACCGCAAGCTGGCCGATGAGAACCGCTTCCGCCTGGTCGCCATCCCTGCGCCCCGGGGCGTCCTCTATGACCGGGCGGGCCGGCTGCTGGTGCGCAACGTCCCCAGCTTTAACGTCACCATTACACCGGCTTACCTGCCTGAAGACGCCCCCGCCGTCCAGGCTATCTACACCCGCCTGGCGGCGCAACTGCATATGCCCGTGACGACGGCGAGCAGTGGGCCATCGCCCACCAACAGCAGCGGATTGCAAGGCTCCGTCCCATCCGAGCCGGGCATCAAGGAACTGGTCGAGGCAGGAGCCAACGCTCCATACCGCCCCGTCGTGATCAAGAAGAACGTGGACCGCCAGACAGCGCTCACCCTCCAAGAAGAACTGGCGCAGATGCCGGGCGTGGCAGTGGAACTGGAGCCGGTGCGCGAATATCTGGACGGTCCCCTGACCTCTGCTCTCATCGGCTTCATGACCAGAGTGCCCGAAAACGAGGTTGATGCTTATATCGCTAAGGGCTATGACCCGGCCACCGATAGCGTCGGCGCGAGTGGGCTGGAAGCAGCCCTCGAGGACATGCTGCGAGGAACTAAAGGTCGCAAGTACATCGAGGAGGATGTCGTCGGCCGCGAATTGCGTACGGTCGGCCCGCCGGAGCCAGCTATACCGGGTGACAGCGTTGTCCTCACGCTCGACCTCGATCTGCAAAAGATCGCTGAAGCGGCGCTCAAGCACGGCATGGAGCAGGCCAGCCAGAAGCTCGGCCATCCCGTCCGCTCCGGTGTCGTGATCGCTCTCAATCCGCAGACGGGTGAGGTGCTGGCCAGCGTCAGCCTGCCGACCTATGATAACAACCTGTTTGCGCGCGGCATCTCCACCGCCGATTGGGATGCGCTGTCCAACGACCCCTATACACCCCTGATCAACCATGCCATCGGCGGCCAGTATCCGCCCGGCTCGACGTTCAAGATCGTAACAGCCGCCGGTGCACTGGAGGAAGGCGTCATCAATCAGAACACAACCATCTACGATCCCGGGCGCATCGTGGTCTACGGTCAGCCATTCGTGTGCTGGAAAGCCAGCGGGCATGGCAATCAGAATGTCATTGAGGCGTTGGCCCACTCGTGCGACGTGTTCTTTTATGAGGTCGGCGGGGGCTACCCGCCTAACAACTTCCCCGGCCTGGGTATAGATCGGCTGGCGCGCTACGCTCAGGCCTTTGGCTTTGGCGCACTCACTGGCATCGGCCTGCCGGGCGAGGCCGCCGGCCTGATCCCGACCGAGAAATGGAAGCGGCTGACCTACGGTGAGCTGTGGACGTTGGGCGACAGCTATAATGCTGCCATCGGCCAGGGCTTCGTCACCGTCACCCCGCTGCAACTGGCGAATGCTTATGCCGCTATTGCCAACGGCGGCACACTCTACCAGCCGCAAATCGTCCGTGAGATCCGCCGTGGCGACCTGGCCAATTCGGTCGTTGTACAGGGCTTTGCCCCCAAGGTCATCCGCCAACTGCCGATCTCAGCCAGCAACCTGGCGCTGATCCGCGAAGGGCTGCGGCAAGCGGTAGCCTCAACCGGGGGCACAGCCTGGCTGGCGAACCTGCCCGACGTCGCTGTCGCTGCCAAGACCGGCACAGCCGAATTCTGCGACGACATCGCCCTCAAGGAGGGCTTCTGCCAGAACGGTAAACCCCTGCCCACCCACGCCTGGTTCGCGGCTTTCGCCCCGTATGAGAAGCCGGAGATCGTCGTCCTGGTGTTCCTGTACAACGGTGGCCAGGGCTCGGAGAGCGCGGCACCTATCGCAGCCGAGATCCTCAAGGCGTATTTCAGCCGGCAGCGGTCAGCCGATACCAGCCAGCCGGGGGCTGACCACTGACAAACGATGGTTGATCATGCGTAACTGGCGCCATTTCGACTTCATTCTCCTGGGAACCGTCCTGATCCTGCTCATTATCGGGCTGGCCTTCGTGCGCAGTGCGACGCTGGACACACCCGGCCTGGAGGACGTATTCTCGCGCCAGACCATCTACGCCGCTGTCGGACTGATCTTGCTCATCGCTGTCGCCTCGGTGGACTACCGCCTGCTGGGGACGTTGCAGTGGTCGGCCTACCTGCTAATCATCGTGATGCTGGGTGCTCTCTTCGCTTATGGTCATATCAGTGGCGGGGCCAAGAGCTGGCTGGGCCCCGGTGCCGTCCAACCGTCGGAACTCGCCAAAATCCTGCTCATTATTGCGCTGGGGCAATATCTGGCGCTGCGCCAGGATCAGATCAAGCGATTGCCGGTCGTGCTTATCTCCCTCATCTACGCCCTGATTCCGGCAGTGATGATCTACCTGCAACCCGACCTCGGCATCGCCATCGTCATCATGGTTGTGTGGCTGGCGATGATCTGGGCGGCCGGGGTGCGGCCACTGCACCTGGGCCTGTTTGCCGCGGCGGCCCTCGCCGCCGCACCCTTCCTCTGGTCCGCTCTACAGGGCTATATGCGCGAGCGCGTCCTGGTCTTCCTAGACCCTGGACGGGATGCCGCAGCCAAGTATAATATAGATCAGGCGCTGATCAGCATCGGGTCAGGCGGCTGGCTGGGCAAGGGGTTGGAGGCTGGTAGCCAGAGCCAACTCCATTTCCTGCGCGTGCGCCACACCGACTTCATCTTCTCGGTCATCGCCGAGGAGGCCGGCTTCGTTGGTGCGGCGCTCGTACTCATCCTGATCGGTGTGGTCATCTTCCGCATCCTGCGCATCTCCGGCCAGGCGCGCGACCCGCTAGGGCGGCTGATTTGTGTTGGCGTAGCCACCGTGATCTTCTTCCAGACGCTGGTCAACGTGGGCATGAACCTGAATCTGCTGCCCGTGACCGGCCTGACGCTGCCGTTCATCAGCTACGGCGGTAGTTCGCTGATCGCGCTGCTGATCGGCATCGGCCTGGTGGAAAGCGTCGCCATGCGCCATAAGAAAATCGAGTTCTGAGATCCCTGTCCATCTGGAGACGAAAGACGTGAGCATACAGGAGCATGGGAGGGTGCGGGTGCGCTACGCCCCCAGCCCAACTGGCCTTTTGCATCTGGGTGGGGCGCGCACGGCCCTGTTCAACTGGCTATTCGCCCGCCACCACGGCGGCGCGTTCATCCTGAGAGTTGAAGACACCGACCGGAAGCGCTACCGACCTGACGCGCTGACTGACACGATGTCCATGCTACGCTGGCTGGGCATAGATTGGGACGAGGGGCCGGAGGTGGGCGGGCCCTATGGCCCCTACTTCCAGCTTCAGCGCGCTGAGATTTACCGGAACTACGCACAGCAATTGGTTGACCAGGGTGACGCCTATTATTGTTTCTGTTCCATCGAGCGGCTGGCAGCCCTGCGCGCCGAGCAGGAACGCCGCCACCTCCCGCCCGGTTACGACCGCCATTGCCGTGGTCTGAACCCGGCGCAAGCAGCCGCCAGGGCCAGAAGGGGCGAATCATGCGTGATCCGCTTCAAGATGCCGCTTGAAGGCCAGACCACGCTCCATGATCTGATCCGGGGCGACATCACCTGGGAGAACCGGCTGCAGGAGGACTTTGTCATCCTGAAATCCGATGGCCTGCCCACATACCACCTGGCAAACGTCGTAGACGACACGCTAATGCGGATCAGCCACATCATGCGGGCCGACGAGTGGATCCCCAGTGCGCCCAAGCACCTCCAGATGTACCGCGCTTTTGGCTGGAAGCCGCCCCTGTATGCCCACCTGCCCATCCTGCTCAACCCCAGCGGCACCGGCAAGATGAGCAAGCGCAAACAGGCCGAGCGCAAACCCTGGGACGAGGCTACTCTGGTCCGAGACTTCAAGGAGGATGGCTATCTGCCGGAAGCTCTGGTAAACTTCCTGGCTCTGCTGGGCTGGGCCTGGGATGACCGGACCGAGCTTTTCACCGTGGACGAACTCATCGCCAAATTTGACCTCGACCGGGTGAAGCCCTCGCCCGCCGCCCTGAATTATGACAAGTTGGAGTGGATGAATGGCGTCTACATCCGCCAGCTCTCCAGCGAGGATTTCGTCCGCCGCGTTCGCCCCTTCTTCGAACAGGCCGGCTACCAGGTCAGTGACACCGTCCTATTGCAGCTCACGCCGCTAATCCAGGGACGCATCAAGACGCTGCGCGAGGCGGTGGAGAAAGCCAGCTTCCTCTTCGCCGAGCAGATCAAGCCTGATCCGGCCCAGTTGATCGGCAAAGATATGACGCCACAGGACTCGCTCACGGCGTTAGAGCAGGCACGGGCCATCCTGGCCGTGATTGAACCCTTTGAGGCTGAACCCATGGAGACCGCGCTCCGGGCGTTGGCCGAACGGCTGGGACTTCAGGCCGGGCAACTCTTCGGCATCCTGCGCGTCGCCGTCACCGGCCAGACGGTCGCCCCGCCGCTCTTCGGCATGTTGGCCCTGCTGGGACGGGAGAAAACCCTGGCCCGGCTGGACCAGGCGGCGCTGCACCTGGCGCAGTTGGCCGAGGCTGAGGCCGGGCCTTAGACCTCGCCACGCGATGCAGTCCGTTGCCCTATACCTCCACATCCCCTTCTGTCGGGTCGTCTGTAGCTACTGCGACTTCAACGTCTACGCAGGGTTAGGCCGGCTGATAGCGCCCTACGCCCGCGCCCTGGCGCGCGAGATTCACCTGATCGGTGCGGAACGCGGGCTCCAGGCCCGGACGATCTTCTTCGGCGGTGGCACACCCTCATTGATGCCGTTGCCGTCGCTGGCCAACGTGCTGGCCGCCTGCCGCGAGGCTTTTGACGTAGCGCCGGATGTCGAGATCACGCTGGAAGCCAACCCTGATGGGCTGGATGCCACTCAGGTAGCCGGATGGCGTGCCCTGGGCATTAACCGGCTGAGCTTCGGCGTGCAGAGCGCACACGAGGATGAGTTGCGCCTATTTCGCCGCACGCATACCTTCGCCGATGTTGTCCAGGCGGTCCGCCTGGCGCGGGCTGCCGGCTTCGACAACGTCGCCCTCGACCTGATCTACGGTATTCCCTACCAGACGCTGGCGAGCTGGCGTGAGACGCTGGTGCGGGCGACCGATCTGGGGCCGGATCATCTATCGTTATACAGCCTGACGGTCGAGGAGGGCACCCCGCTGCACATCTGGGTCGCCAAAGGCAAAGTACCTGAGCCTGATCCCGACCTGATGGCCGACATGTACGAATTTGCCCAGGACTTCCTGGCAGAGGCCGGTTACCAGCACTATGAGATCTCCAACTGGGCGCGTAACGGCCTGATGAGCCGCCACAATCTGATCTACTGGCGCAACCAGCCGTACTTGGGGTTCGGGGCCGGGGCGCATGGCAGCTACGGAGGCTGGCGCTACTGGAACGTCCTCACGCCGCAAGACTACATTGCGCGGCTGGAGCCGGCCGAAGCCGCCCCGGATTTCCCCTTCTCGCCAGCACTGGCGGGGTGCGAGCGCATCAGCCGCGAACTGGAGATGGGCGAAACCATGATGCTGGGGCTGCGGCTGATTCAAGAGGGCGTGGCTTTCGCCGACTTCCAGTACCGATTCGGCGCTGACATGCGCCTCATCTATGCGAAGGAACTGGAGCAGTTCCAGAAATACAGGTTGATCGAGGTAAACGCGGAGCGGGTGCGTTTGACGCAGCGCGGGCGGGTCTTGGGCAACGAAGTGTTCGCAGCCTTCCTACCCTGAGCCTGCTCGACTAACGCACCCTGCCGAGGAGCTGGCCGGTGAGTTCACGCAGGGCCAGGCCGGCTTCGCCCTGGGGCCGGGCGGCTTCCAGGTGCGCCATCGCCTCATCGGAATAAGCCCGCGCCTGCTCCTGGGCATACGCTCTCGCCCCGACCGCATCCAGCAATTCAATCACTCGCCCCATATTGATAGCGGTCTGCGTTCCGGCGGCATAGAGCGCGCGCAGTTCCTCACTATGCGAAAGGCCGTAGACCACCGGCAGCGTCTTCTTGCGCGTCTGGATGTCGGTCGCAGCCGACTTGCCGGTCGTACTCTCATCGCCCCAAATGCCCAGAATGTCATCCTGGATCTGGAAGGCCAACCCCAGGTTGCGGCCGAAGGCCCGATAATGCCTGACACACTCAGCCGGTGCACCGCCGACCAGCGCACCGATCTCGGTGCTCGCCGCAGCCAGCGCCGCCGTCTTCGCCGCGATCATCGCCAGATACTCGTCCACACTCACCCGGTCCCGGCTCTCGAAACTCAGGTCAAGATACTGGCCCTGTGTCAGCATCAAGCACGCCTGGTCCAGCACACCCATTGCCGCCAGTGTGACCTCGGCGCTGAAGCCGAGAGCCATGAGCTTCTTCAAGGCAATATGAGCCAGCGTGAACAGGGCATCACCGGCGTTCAATGCCTGGGCCACACCCCACAGCTTCCACAAAGTCGGGCGGCCCCGGCGCAGCGGGCTGGAATCCTGAATATCGTCATGGATGAGTGAGAAGTTGTGGCTGAATTCGACGGCGGCAGCCGCCGGCAGCACCTGCTGCCAGTCACAACCGGTCGCCTGGGCGACCAGCAGACAAAGTAGGGGGCGCACACGCTTGCCGGTGACGGCGTGAGTGGGAGCGAGCGATTCGTCGGCCCAGCCCATATGGTAACGCAGCATGCCGAAGTAAGGTTCCAGCGCCGAATCGCCGCCCGACAGCAATGCATACATCTCGGTTTCAAGTGCCTGAATGTACTTCTCGCCGAGCGACTCCAACGGTGTCATGCGGCATCCTTGCTCAGAAACGGCGTCGCCTGGAGTTCGGCGATGGTGCCGGCACCGATACAGAACATGGCGATGCGTAGTTCCTGTGTCAACTCGGTGATCACCTCGGTCACGGCCTCGGTCGAGACGGCGGCGGCTTTCAGGAACGGGCCGGCCATGCCGGCTGCGGACGCACCCAGCGCGATGCACTTGGCCACATCAATTCCATCGCGCAGTCCGCCACTGGCGATGAGGGGGAGATCCGGCGCACCTTTACGGGCCATCAGCAGCGTCTCGGCTGTGGACAGGCCCCAGTCGGCGAAGCTGGTTGCAATGCGGCGGTGGAGTTCGGTCGGTGCCCGTCGCGCCTCCACTTCGCTCCACGACGTGCCGCCGGCGCCAGCGACATCGAGAGCAGCTACCCCGGCCTCAGCCAACTGCCTTGCCGCCTGCTCCGATAGCCCCCAGCCGACCTCTTTGGCGATGACCGGCACCGGCAGCGCCCGGCATACCGTCTCAATGCGCCGCAACAGGCCCTTCCAGTTACCATCACCCTCCGGCTGGACCGCCTCCTGGAGCGCATTCAGGTGCAGGATAAGCGCATCGGCACCCACCATCTCCACAGCGCGGCGACAATGATCCGGACCATAGCCATAGTTGAGTTGCACTGCGCCCAGATTCGCCAGGAGCAGGATGTCGGGTGCCAGGTGACGCACCTGGTAAGTCGAGGCCAGTTCGGGGTGCTCGATGGCAGCCCGCTGCGAGCCGAGGCCCATCGCAATACCGGCGGCCTGAGCCGCCTGCGCCAGGTTGTAGTTGATGTTGCGGGCAGCTTCAGTGCCGCCGGTCATCGAGGAGATGAGCAGGGGCGCTCGCAGGCGCTTGCCAAACAACGTTGTGGACAGGTCCACCTCATTCAGGTTCAACTCCGGCAAGGCCTGGTGGATGAAACGGTAGCGCTCCAAGCCGGTCGTCAAGCGTGGAAACTGAACATCCTCTTCAAGGTTGATACGGATATGGTCCGCCTTGCGGCGCTCGGTCCCCGCTGCCAGGCTCATCGGTCACTCCTCGGCGCAGACATCGTAACTTTCGTATCCTTCGGGTGTTCCTCTAGGGTAGAGCCATGTTAACAGCCCTGAAGCCCTTTGTCAAGCTCACTGCTCCCTCCCTCTGGCAGGAAAGAAGCGGGGATGAGGCAGGAGGATCAATTCTGAGCATGGCAAGCGGATCCAAGTCCGTCATACTGAACGCAGCGAAGCATCTCTGTGACACTTACAAGAGGCCCTGCGCTGCGCTCAGGGTGACCAACTCGCCCCAAATTATGGAATGCACCCGGATGGGGGCGCTAGCTTGACAATTTGGGCCAGGCCGGTAGAATGGGGCGGCTATTATACCCCTATCCATTACCACAGGAGGCGATGCTATGGCAACGATCTACGAGCGCGTGCGTGACATCATTGTGGACCGGCTGGGCGTGGACCCCAGCCGTGTCGTCCCAGAAGCCCGTTTCCGCGAGGAATTGGAAGCCGACTCACTTGACCTGGTCGAGCTGATCATGGCCTTTGAGGAAGAGTTCGGCGGCGAGATCTCCGACGAAGATGCTCAGAAGATCACCACGGTCGGCGAAGCGGTTGCCTATATCGAAGAGCACATGAATCCCTAACCCCTCTGCCTCTGCAAAGCTTCTCGAATCGCCGGCAACGCCGCCTCTGCCGCCTGCCGTCCCAGCTCCACCAGTGGCTCCGGGTCAGGCATAAACAGACCACCGCTACGCGGAACGGTCGGGCAGATGGCGCAGTCGGCACTGGCCAGCGGGTCGCCAGCCCGGCGGATCAAGATGCCCAAAGCGGTCAGTAGCACTGCGGCCGGGTTGTCGGGCCGGCCCCCCGCCTGGGCCACATCCACCGCGATGACATAGTCGGCTCCCATCTGGCGCACAACCGAAACGGGCAGGTTGTTGGCGATAGCGCCATCCACCAGCAAGCAGTCGTCGTACTCCAGGGGCGCGACCAGGCCGGGGAGAGAGCAACTGGCGCGCAGCGCCGGCGCCAGCCGCCCCCGCCGTAGCACTACCATCTCGCCGGTCAGCAGGTCGGCCGTCACGACCGCCAGCGGTGGGGTCAGGTCTTCGAAGCGCAGGTCGCCCAGGATGCGCGTGAGCGTCTGTTCCAGCTTGTCCATACTGAACAGGCCCAGCCCCGGCCACTCCGGGCGCATCCCGCGCCGCCAGCGAATCGCGCGGACCAGAGTGCACAGCGTCTGGCCATCCAGACCGGCGCAGTACATCGCCCCGGCCAACGCGCCGAAGCTGGTCCCGGCAATGCAGTCCACCGGGATGTCCGCACGCTGCAAGGTCGCCAGCACGCCGGCGTGCACCGGCCCGCGTACGATCCCTCCGGCCAACGCCAGCCCCACCCGCAATCTGTCACCCATCCATTGTCTGCCTGCTCCAGCTATGGTGCCCACGCCAGCCGCTGGTTGAGCCAGTCCGGGTAAACCGGCCCCAGCTCCAACAGCTTCTGCTGCTGGCTGCCATCAGGGCGCATCAGATAAATGCCCCAGGTCCCATCGCGATCGGAAATAAAAGCCAGGCTGCTGCCGTCGGGCGACCAGGCGGGCAAACCATCGTTAGCCGGATCGTTTGTCAGCAGAGTCACGCCACCCCAGATATTGACGATGTAGACCTCCCAGTTGCCGCTGTGGTTCGACATATAGGCGATGTTTATCTTATCGGGCGACCAGGCCAGGCCGATGTCATTCGGGTCCGAGGTCAGGCGCACCGGTGGCCTGGGATCATCGGGGTTGCTGTCCGAATAGATGCCGCATTGTGAGCCAGAGCGGCCGCAGCCGGCGTAGGCCAGCGAGTTGGACGGCCCCCAGGCCGGCCACCGGCCCTTCGCCACCGCCTTGGGCGTGCCACTGCCATCGGCGTTAACGATATAGATGGTCCACTCGCCACCAGCATCAGGGGCGGCATAGGCAAGCCGGGTGCCATCGGGCGACCAGGTCGGCTGGCTGATGGTGCCACTGACGATCTGGGTCGCGCCGGTTCCGTCGGCATTAGCGACGTACAGGCCAGGCCGGTCCCCGTGTTGCCGATAGGCCAGCCGGCGACCATCAGACTGCCAGGCCGGCTGGTCGGCAGCAACGGCAACGCGCTGCCGGCGTAGGTCATTGGCGTAGACCACATAAAGGCTCGAATCACCTAAGAGCGGATCATACGCAGCAAAGGCCAGCTTGCCGGTGTTGAAGCCGGCGACCGGTACCGGTGTGCTCAGGGTGACCGTCACGGTGATGCCGCCGGCGATGGGGGTGGGCGTGGCCTTCTGGCACGCTCGTGAGGCGGCCACGCGCTTGCGCTCGACCTCGGCGCTGTAGTGCAGCCGCACTGCCGCCGCATACTGGGCCTCGGCCGGGCACCAGTCCGTCTGCCGCGCCAGCAGGTCTCCATAGGTGATGCGCGCCTCAAGCAGCCGGGCGGCCACATCGCGGTAATCAGGGGCCTGGCTATACAGCCCCTGGAGCAGTTCAATCGCCCGGTTCCAGTCCACCCCCCAATAGCGCTGCGCCGTCAGGTAGCTGGCAGCGTGCTGGCGCTGCGCCTCGGCTCCCGCATCAAGCGGCCGGATGGCGGCCGCCTGCTCCAGATAGGCTACGGCTCGCTCGAGCTGGTCGCCTGTGAGCAGGGCCAACCCCTCGCTCCGGTAGGCCGTATAGAGCATGTCCTGTACCGCTTCGAGCTGGTAATCGGGGTCGAGGGACTGTACCTGGCGCAGCGCGGCGATGACATCCTCCCAGCGGCCGGCGTCATAGGCGGCCTTGCCCGCGGCGAAGGCAGCCGCTGCCGCCTGGCCTTGGACTTGAGACGTGGGACTGGGTGCGCCTTGAAGAGCACTCTTGGCCTGGGCGATCGCATCAGCAGCGCCGGGGTACCCCGGCGCTATTTGCAGCACATACTCAAACTCAGCCAGGGCGATCTCGTACTCGCCCCGGCTCAGGTAACCCTGCCCCTTGGCGAAATGTTGGTCTGCCATAGCCTGGATGCGTTGCTCGCGTTCGCTGGCCCCACTACGCAGGCCAAGCGCGGCGGCTGCCGCCAGCATGCCCAACGTCAGCAACGTCGCGATCAGCGCCAGCCCCAGCAGGCGCAGCCAATCCCAGCGCCGCCACAGGCTGTCGGGCTGAGCCGGCATCTCCTTCATCAGGATACCGCCGCAGTTGGGGCAGAAGGCTAATGCCGCATCGGTGTAGCGCGAGCCACAGATATCGCAGATCAAGCCCAGGGTCGGGGCCGTCTTTGACTGCTTCACAAAGCCCCTGATTATAGTAAGCTACGGCCAACTTGTCCAGCAGCGTGCCTGATGCTATGATCAGCGCCGGACTGGACAGTTCTCTCCTACCGCCTATGGTTCTCGGCCGGCCGCCTCGCAAGCGGCGGCTTTCGTCGCCGCTGATCGTTATTCTCCTGCTGGTCCTGATCGGGGCTGGTGTGTGGGTTTACCGGCTACCGCGTCCGGTGCCAGGTGTCCTGGTCAGGCCTTCGCCGACGCCGGTCCTGACCCCCACGCCCTCAGCCACCATCCTATTTCAGGAGGCTCAGGCGCTGGAGGCGGACGGCCGGCTGAACCCGGCCATCGCCGCTTACGAACAGGCTATGGCCCTGGAACCAGAGCGGGCAGAGTACTACCTGCCGCTGATCAAACTGCTGATCCTGCGCGGCCGACTGGATGAGGCGCTCCGCCAGGCCGACCGCGCTATCTCCCTGGCCCCCAATAGCGCGCCCGCTCACGCCATCCGCGCCATGGCGCTTGACTGGAAGGGCCAGGTGGCTGACGCCGTGGTGGAGGCGCAGCGGGCGATTCAGCTTGACCCGAAATACCCGGAGGGCTATGCCTATCTGGCCGAGGCCCTCGCCGATCAGGGTCGCTTTGCCGAAGCCGGCCAGGCGATTGACCAGGCGTTGGCGCTTGACCCGAACAACTTCGACGGACAACGCAATCTGGGCTACCTGCGCGAGCTTCAGGGCGACTACAAAGGGGCGATCGCCGCCTACGAGAAAGCCGCCGCCATCCGGCCCAACCTGGCCTATGTTTATGTCAGTATCGCCCGCAACTACCGGGCACTGAACGACTGGGACCGGGCGTTGGCGGCCTTCCAGCAAGCGCGAGCAGTTGACCCAGACGATGCTTCAGTGCTGGACGAGTTGGGACGCAGCTACATGGGCATCGTGGGCGATATGGACACCGCCATTGACTACCTCGAGCAGGCTGTCAAATTAGAGCCGGACAATCCCAAGATCTTGGGTCATCTGGGCGTTGCCTACTATCGCCGGCTGCGCTTTGAGGATGCGCAGCCGGTGCTGGAAAGGGCACTGGCATTGGGCGACGACAGTCTGGAGACGCTCTTCAGTTTGGGCCTGACCTATTATCATCTCGACGCGTGCAACAAGGCCATCCCCATCTTCCAGAAAGTGCTGGCGCAGGCCCCCGGCGACCAGACGGCTACCGCCGGCCTGCGCGACTGCCGGACGCGCCCCACACCCCGCTTTACTGCCACACCCTGACCGCCCACCTTGAATTGCCATCCTCAGATCGCAGGAGTGTCATGCTTCGCTATGCTCAGCATGACAGAAGCGCGATCTACTAATCCTTGACGAGCTGGCTGAGGTAGGGTTAAGATAGACCGGTGATGGCAAGGTGGCAACGACTGAAGTGGCTGGCGCGGCGCGGCCTACTGCTGGCGCTGATGGCCCTGCTGCTGAGTGAGGAGGCCCCGCCGCTGGTCGGTTTCGACGCCCGGCTGGATGCGCTCGTGCGCGGCCAGCGCTTTGACTTTATCACCTGGGACCTGGGAGCCATCGCGGCCAAGAGCTGGATGTCAATGCTGGGCACACCAGCTTACCTGACCGAGGCCCAACGCAAACAGATCGTCCTGGATTACCTGCGCCTGGTCGGACGGATTGACGAACTGTCCTCTCGGATTGAAGCGATCTATGCCAGCCCGCAGACCAGCCACCCGGAGAGCGCCTCAGCTGACCTGCGGCGGGAACTGGCTGCGCTCAAAGCCGACAGAGCCCGGCGCCAGCCCCTGGTCGAGGCCATCATCCAGGAGCAGATCACCTCTGTTTTGGCCGATGAGGGCTTTGGCTGGTTCGGCCAGGTCTTCCCGCCTGTCGCCTTCCACTTCACAGCGCTGCCCATGCAACTCGTCATCTCCCCGCGCAATGTCATCCGCTACCAGGCCCAGGCCAGCCTGACGGCGGGGCTACCGGTGGAGCAACAGGCAGCACTGGAAGAGGACGTGGACCGGGGGCTGAACGTCTCATCGCTGGTCGTCCCCCTGGGCGGCCTGGCGCTGTACCCGGCTATGCTGCTGGACGGTTCATCGCTGGAGTACACCATCAAAGATGCCGCCCACGAGTGGACTCACCACTGGCTGTTGCTGCGGCCATTGGGTTGGAACTACGACCGGTCGAGTGAGACCCGCACAATCAACGAGACGACAGCGAGTCTGGTCGGAAACGAGGTCGGAGCTGAAGTGATCGCCCGCTATTACCCGGAGTTCGCGCCGAAAAATGCTGACCCGCTGCCATCCACTGCCTCACCCCCTGAGACCGCGCCACCGGCCTTCGACTACCGCGCCGAGATGCACACAACGCGCGTCACCGCCGACCGGCTGTTGGCCGAGGGCCAGATCGATGCAGCCGAGGCATATATGGAGGCGCGCCGCCGCCTCTTTGTCGAGCACGGCTACCTGATTCGTAAACTGAACCAGGCGTATTTCGCCTTCTATGGCGCGTACGCCGACCAGCCCGGCGAGCGCGGCGAAGACCCCATCGGTCCGGCGGTCGTCCGCCTGCGCGCCCGCAGCCCCTCATTGCGGGCCTTCCTCGACACCATCGCCCCCATCACGACGCTGGCCGAACTGCAACGCCTGGCACCCCCCTGACGCTTCAGGGCGACCGCAGCCGCGCGGGGCCCTGCCCAACCTGTTGATGGCAGCGCTCACACGCCGGCAGGACGACTTCATCTTGCTTCAGGAAGAACTGCTCCTCCTCGGCCTGCACATGAGCCCGATGGCAATCGAGGCAGGTAACCGTGGTGTCGTAGAATTTCAGACCGGTGACCAGTTCGCTCGTCGGCGGACCCTGGCGCGGTGGGCTCAGCTTGCCGCCCGCCTGCCAGGCGCGGTAAGCCTCAGGCAGCTTATTATGAAAGTGATTCTCGAAACCGGTGATGAGCAACGTCTCGGTATGGCAGCGGTCGCAGGCCGTATTCAGCAGGCCCGGCGCGACCGCCGTGTTTTTCTCCAGCGATGGGTCGGCCCGGCCGCTCAGCCAGACCAGTGTGTCGCGTGCGCCCAGGGCCAGCGTCGAGAGCCGGCCTACCAGCCCGTTGTCGCTGCGATGACAGTCAATACAGCGGAAGAGGGTCCTGACTCTGACGTAGTGCGCGCTCGACAGGTCCGGCACCGGCGCACTGTCAGCCCGTGCCAGCGCCGCCTGCGCCCGCTGATAATAGGCCACCTCCGGCGCGGTGTGGCAGGAGATACAGAAGCGGTCATCCTCCTCTCGATGTGAGACGTAGCCGGCAGCGGCGAGGCCAGCGGCCAGCACAGCCACCAGAGCAAACACGCCAAACCGGACCTGTATGCTCATCCTTTCCAATTATAATGATATCTTGACCTCATTACCATATTCTTACGAAGAAGACTATAATGGTCCGTATTACAATCAGTACGATGCTCTTGTAAGCCCCCCTACACCGCTCGACTGCGGCCTGTGATATGATTCCGGCGTCGAGCAGTGAGGGGCAAATGATAAGACTGTGCGTGTACGTTGAACGGGATTGCTGGAATTGCCAGGAGGCGCGCGCCCTGGCTCAGGAGATGGCAGAGGCCTTCCCACAAATCCATGTTGCCCTGGTTGAGATGGCTCAGGACGTGGACAGGCCAGACGGCGTCTTTGCTGCGCCGACATTCACCTTGAACGGGCGCGTGATCTCCCTGGGCAATCCCACCCGTGAGGCGCTCCGCCGCCGCATCGAACGTAGCCTCAATGGAGGTTGACCATGCTCGACACAACGGAGGGGCAGCCAGCATCCCTGCGTCAGGAGAAGCTTAGCTACCTCTCGATGATCGATATCTTCCGGGACCTGAGCCCGCAAGATATGGCCGAAATGGACCGGCAGACGACGATGAGCACCTGCCAGGCCGGCAGGATTTTCTACATGCCCAATGACACCGGCGAGGTGCTCTTCCTGCTCAAGAAGGGCCGCGTCCAACTTTATCGCATCTCGCCCGACGGCAAGAAACTGACCATCGCGATGCTCGGCCCCGGCGCCATCTTCGGCGAGATGTCGCTTGTGGGCCAGGGTATGCAGGACACCTTTGCCGAGGCAATGGAGGACTGCGTCCTATGTGTGATGAGCCGGACCGATGTCGAGCGGCTGATCTTAACCAAACCCCAGGTAGCATTACGCTTCGTTGAAGCCATGGGCCGCCGCCTGTCACAGGTCGAGAAGCAGTTGGAGGACATCGCCTTCAAGAGCATCCCGGCGCGCCTGGCAGGACTCCTGCTGCGCTTATCCCGCGAAAGCAGGGACGGCTCAGTCGTCGGCTTCACCCATCAGACGCTGGGCGAGATGCTGGGCACCTACCGCGAGACGACCACTCAAATACTCAATGAGTTCAAAGCGGCCGGCCTGATTGATATTGGCCGTAAGCGCATTGACATCCTCGACCGCGCAGGGCTGGAACAGATCGCAGAGGCGTAATACGTCAAGCGTGGAACGTCAAATGTAAATTCGTGCATCGCATCCTGCGTCCCCCATTTTGCGGATCGCATTCCGCGTGGTAGAATGCCCCTGTGAAGAAGTTCCTGCAGCTGGCCCTGATCGCCGGCCTGCTGGTCGCCTGCAGCCCCAGGCTGGCATCGCTCCCGGCTGACCCGGGCTCCTCCGTGCCCGCAGCGGCACTGGCCCCAACCAACACGCCCCGGCCCCCGCGCCCTGCGACGCCACAGCCAACGGCGACCGCCACACCGACACGCACCCCGCGGCCCACCGCCACGCCCAATCGCCCCTCCGAGACCTACCGGGTGCGCTATGGGGATACCCTCGCCAGCATCGCCTATCGCTGCGGCTGCGCCGTCGAGGACATCCTCAAGCTCAATGGCCTGAGCGACGGCAACGCGCTCCAGGCCGGGCAGACGCTCCGCCTGCCCGTCCGGCCCGACTCGATGGGGCCTGCGACCCGCCTGCTGCCCGACAGCGAATTCGTCTATAGCCCCACCTCCATCGGCTTCGACGTGGCCGGGTTCGCTCGCAGCCACGGCGGCTACCTCAAGGACTACACCGAACTCGTCGAGAACCGCCAACGCAGCGGGCCTGAGATCGTCCAGTTGATCGCCCAGCGCTATAGCCTCCACCCCAGGTTGCTCCTGACCCTCCTGGAAGACGCCAGCGGTTGGGTGGATAACCCTAGCCCGACCGAGGAGGCCCGGCAGTACCCCTTTGGCGATAAGCCCACTGGCGCGCCTGGCCTGTTCTGGTCACTCTCCTGGGTGGCCAGCCAGCTCAACACCGGTTACTATGGCTGGAAAGGCCGGGGGTTAAACGTGCTCGACTTCAGCGACGGTACCCGGATCGGTCTGGCCGACGGCATCAATGCCGCTACGGCGGGCCTGGAATATTACCTGGCCCAGGGTGCTTCCCCGGCAGCCTGGCAGGAGCAGATCGGGCCGAACGGCATCATGCAGACCTACCGCCGCCTGTTCGGCGACCCCTGGGCGCACGCGATTGAACCGCTGCTGCCCCCAGACCTGGAACAGCCGCCCCTGCGCCTGCCCTGGGAGGAGGGTCAGACCTGGTTCCTCACCGGCGGACCACACGGTGGCTGGGACCCCGGCAGTGCCTGGGCAGCACTCGACTTCATCCCCGGCGGCACAGATCAGGGCTGTTATCCCGCCCCTGAATGGGCTACGGCCGCTGCGCCCGGCCTCGTCGTCCGCAGCGAGAACGGCGAAGTCATCCTCGACCTGGATGGCGATGGCTATGAACAGACCGGCTGGGTTCTGCTATACCTGCACATCCGAGAGGATGACCGCGTCCCCGCCGGCACCCGGCTGGGTCAGGGCCAGCGCATCGGCCATCCCGGCTGCGAAGGTGGATACGCCACTGCCACTCATCTGCACTTCGCCCGCCGCTACAACGGGGAATGGCTCCCCGCCGGTGGCCCCATCCCCCTGGTCCTCTCCGGCTGGGTGGCCTTCGAGGTAGCCGATGCAGAGTATGAT
>CADDZL010000021.1 GCA_902812335.1 Chloroflexota bacterium
CGTGAAGGAGCGAAGGAGCATCCGTGAGGCCGAGGCAATGACGCCGATCAACCTGATCAACATCCGGCCCATCGTCGCTGCCATCCGCGAGTTTTTCGGCTCCAGCCAGCTCTCACAATTCATGGAGCAGACCAACCCGCTGGCCGAACTGACGCACAAGCGAACACTCTCAGCACTGGGGCCCGGTGGGCTGCGCCGCGAGCGCGCCGGCTTCGACGTGCGCGACGTGCATCACAGCCACTACGGGCGCATCTGCCCTATCGAGACGCCTGAAGGCCCCAACATCGGCCTGATCGGCCGTCTGGCCTCGTACGCCAGAGTCAATGAGTTCGGCTTCATCGAGACCCCCTATCGCAAGGTCTATCGCGTTCTGCCGGCGACCTCCGATAAGCTGGTAGGCCGCACCACGCGCGCCGCCGTAACCGACCCGGTCAGCGGCGAGGTGCTGGTCGAGAGCGGCGTCGAGATCACCGAGGAGATCGCGGCACGGCTGCGCCAGGCAGCCGAGCGCCTGGAAAACCCAGAATCCCTGGAGGTCAGGATCAAGCCTTTTGTCAGCAACGAGATCGTCTACCTGTCGGCTGACGAGGAAGATCCTTACACCATCGCCCAGGGGAATGCGCCGCTGACCAGCAAGAACGAGTTCGTCCGACCGCGCGTGTCGGTGCGACGCTATGAGCGCTTCCAGCAGGCACCCGTGGAAGAGGTGGACTACATGGATGTAGCCCCACGCCAGATCGTGGGCATCTCCGCGGCTCTGATCCCCTTCCTGGAGCACGACGACGCCAACCGCGCCCTCATGGGTTCGAATATGCAGCGCCAGGCCGTTCCGCTGCTCCAACCGGAAGTGCCCATCGTCAGCACCGGCATGGAATTGGCAGCCGCACTCGACTCCGGCCAGGTCGTCCTGGCCGAAGAGGACGGCGAGGTCATCAGCGTGACCGGTGGCAAGATTGTGATCCAGGGCGCGAACGGCCCACGCACCTACAAGCTGCGCAAATACCAGCGTTCTAACCAATCCACTTGCATTGACCAGCGGCCGAGCGTCGTCAAGGGCCAGATCGTCAAGAAGGGCGATGTCATTGCCGACAGTTCCTCGACCGACCACGGCGAATTGGCCCTGGGACACAACGTCCTGGTGGCTTTCATGTCATGGGAAGGCGGCAACTACGAGGATGCCGTGCTTATCTCCGAGCGGCTGGTGCGCGAGGACAAGTTCACCTCGATCCACATCGAGAAGCATGAGATTGAGGCCCGCGATACCAAGCTGGGGCCGGAGGAGATCACCTACGATATCCCTAACGTGGGCGAGGATGCCCTCAAGGACCTGGATGAGGATGGCATCGTGCGCATCGGAGCCGAGGTCGGCCCGAATGACATCCTGGTGGGCAAGATCACACCCAAGGGCGAGAAGGAGTTGAGCCCAGAGGAGAAGCTGCTGCGCGCGATCTTCGGCGAGAAGGCGCGCGAAGTGAAGGATTCCTCCCTGCGCCTGCCCCACGGTGAGCATGGCAAGGTCGTAGATGTCAAGATTTTCACCCGCGACGAGCACCGCGACCTGCCCGCCGGCGTGGACAAGATGGTGCGTGTGAGTGTGGCGCAGAAGCGCAAGATCACCGAGGGCGACAAGATGGCTGGCCGCCACGGCAATAAAGGCGTGATCTCCAAAGTGGTCCCCATCGAGGATATGCCCTTCCTGGCCGACGGCACGCCCATTGATATCATCCTGAACCCACTGGGCGTCCCAGGCCGCATGAATATCGGCCAGATCCTGGAGACGCACCTGGGTTGGGCCGCCGACCGCCTGGGCTTCCGTGCCCTCACGCCGGTGTTTGACGGCGCTAGTGAAGAGGAGATCGAAGCCGAATTGGCCCGCGCCTGGCTGATTGACCGGGCCTGGCAGGAGACGGGCGAGCGGGCCTGGGCCTGGTTCAAGGAAACGGGGCAGGACGCCGCCGAACTGCTTAGGGACGACGACGAGCTGCGAGCGCTGTACATTACCAACTGGCTGGCGGACCGGGGCTACGATCCGGAAGAACTGGTGCTGAACCGGGTCTATGCCCGGCGCTCCGTGCTGCGCGAGTGGCTCAAGGAGCGAGGCGAGGACCCGGATTCAATCCTGGCATTTGAAGACAGCAACACCGCCGGGCAAGCCAGGTCACGCGAAGCGGATGTCAGAGCGCGCCAGGTGTGTCTGCGTGAGTGGCTGCGCTGGCTCATCGCCGAACTCGAGCGCCACGGCCAGGACCTGCCCCAGATGCTACAAGGGATCGACCCCGGCGCACTGTCGCCCACTGAGGTTGAAAGCATCGCCAGTCAGGCCAGCGTGGCGACAGGCTACCCCCTCCCGACCATCGGCAAGATGATCCTGTACAACGGCAAGAGCGGTGAGCCCCTCGACCGCCCGGTGACTGTGGGAATTATCCACATGATGAAGCTGGCGCACCTGGTCGAGGACAAGGTCCACGCCCGCTCGACCGGGCCGTACTCGCTGGTAACGCAGCAGCCATTGGGGGGCAAGGCTCAGTTCGGCGGCCAGCGCTTCGGCGAAATGGAAGTGTGGGCGCTGGAGGCCTATGGTGCAGCCTATACGCTTCAGGAGATGCTGACGGTCAAATCGGACGATGTGCAGGGCCGGGTCAAGACCTACGAATCAATCGTCAAGAACGAACCGATCGAAGAGCCGGGCATCCCGGCCTCGTTCCGGGTGCTGGTGAAGGAGTTGCAATCACTCGGCCTGGCCGTTGAGGCTGTCACAGACACCGGCGAAGTCATCCGCTTCGGCAAGGACGAGGAGAGAGCCCGCACGCCACGCCTGCTCACCGGCTTGCTCGGCCTGGGCTCGACCACGACGCCCTCGGATGGCGATTAACTCGATTAACTATAGTGGGCAGTGGGCAGTGGACAGTCTTCAACTATCAGTCTTCTGCCCACTGCCCACTGGCCACTGCTCACTGATCCGGCGCTCGTAGCCCTGGTCACTCGGCCTGTACCAGCGAACATCTTCAAGTTCCGGCGGTAGATAGCGCTGAGCCACGTAGTGGCCGGGGTAATCGTGCGGATAGAGGTAGCCTTTGCCGTGGCCCAGCCGCCGGGCGTCACGGCTGCTGTCCTTGAGATGGTCGGGCACCTCGATGATGCCTTCCTGTTCCACCGCCTCCATCGCCTTCATCCAGGCCCCCACTGAATTCGACTTAGGCGCGGTCGCCAGGTACAGCGTCGCCTCGGCCAGGTGGTACATCGCCTCCGGCAGACCCACCCACTCAAGGGCTTGCGCACAGGCAGCAGCGATGACAATGCCCTGCGGGTCGGCCAGGCCGATGTCCTCGGCCGCCAGGATAAGCAGGCGGCGCATAATGAACTTAGGCTCCTCGCCGGCGTAGATCATCTTCGCCAGCCAGTATAGCGCCGCATCGGGATCACTGCCGCGCACACTCTTGATGAAGGCCGAAATCGTATCGTAATGGGCATCACCGTCCTTATCGTATAGAAGCGCCCGCCGCTGGATACTCTCTTGAGCCACGTCCAGCGTAAGGTGGATCACACCGCTGGTATCGGGAGGGGTGGATTCCACTGCCAGTTCAAGCGCATTGAGCGCCACCCGGGCATCACCGCCGGCAACGCGAATCAGGTGCGCCAGCGCGTCTTCGTCCACCTGAACCCGGCGCCCGCCGTAGCCACGTTCCGGGTCCGTCAGCGCCCGCTGCAACAGTGTCCGCACTGCCTGATCGGAGAGTGGTTTGAGCTGGAACACGCGCGAGCGCGACACGAGCGCACCGATGACCTCAAAGAAGGGGTTTTCGGTCGTGGTGCCGATGAGGACAATCGTGCCGTTTTCGACATAGGGCAAGAGTGCGTCTTGCTGGGCCTTGTTCCAGCGGTGGACCTCGTCCACGAGCAGGATGGTGCGCTGATTGTGCAGTTTGCGCCGCTCGATGGCGTCTTTGATCACCCGGCGCAGATCGGCCACGCCGGCCGTCACCGCGCTCAACGTCTCGAAGTACGAACGGGTGGTATTGGCGATAATCATAGCCAGCGTCGTCTTGCCGGTGCCGGGCGGGCCCCATAGAATAATCGAACTGAACAGGCGGTCGGCTTCAATGGCCCGGCGCAGCAGCTTGCCCGGCCCCAGGATGTCCTCCTGGCCGACGAATTCGTCGAGGGTGCGCGGGCGCAGCCGCGCGGCCAGTGGTGCTTCGCGCTCCAGGCGCTCCTTCAGGCTATGGTCGAAGAGGTCTTGTCGTTTCATCTTCGTGTGTCATAGTAAGCGATAACGAGGCATTTCGTCATAGCACGCAGCGACCCTACCGCGTCGCCACGCGCAACGTAGCTCACAGCTAGTTTACCACAGTTACCGGTGTTGCGCAGCGATTCTGATCATGAACAAGGTGCCATAGGTGAATTGACACCAGCCCCAAATCAGGCTATCGTCCCCTTCTGACATGGAATCAACCGGCATCCCCCCTGTGCTTGCCTGGGCCCTGGCGCTGGCGCTGCTGACGCTGCCGGGCCTGGGGCTGCTGGCCCTCGTGCGCCCCCGGCTGGACCTGGATCCGATCGAGGCGCTGGCGCTGGCCGCCGGGCTGAGCACCTCGCTCATCGCAACACTGTTCCTGCTCGCCACCGAACTCCGCCTGCGGCTGAACCCCGCCTCGCTGGCCGCCATTCTGATCCTCTTCACAGCCTTCGGATTGGTGTGGAGCGTGAAGCGAAGTACGTGGAGCGAGCTTTCGCGTTATTCATGCCTTCTCGTGGCTTTCGTGATCCTCTTCGCCCTGACCCTGGCGACACGCCTCTGGGCCGTGCGCGACCTGGTCGTCCCGGCCTGGGTGGATTCGGTCCATCACGCTCTCATCAGCCAGTTCATCGCCGCGCAGGGCCGCCTGCCCGATTCGTTTCTCCCCTATCTGCCAACGGAAGCTACCACTTACCACTTCGGTTTCCACGCCATCGCCGCCGCTCTGCACTGGCTGAGCGGCCTGCCGGTGCCCCAGGCCATCCTGATCGCCGGCCAGGTTCTCAACGCACTCATGGTTCCGGCGACGTATCTGTTCGCCCGGCGGTTGACGGGCGACCGCCTGGCCGCGCTCATCGCCTGTCTGCTGGTAGGGCTGGTGACGACTATGCCCGCGTACTATGTGAGCTGGGGGCGCTATACCCAGCTTGCCGGGCTGGTCATCCTGCCAGCCCTGCTCAGCCTGCTCATCTGCCGCTCACCGGAGCTGCGCGAAGCGCTCCTGGCCGGGCTGCTCCTCACCGGCCTGCTGGTGACCCACTACCGCGTCCTCGCCTTCGTGGTCAGTTTCATTGCGGCCTATGCTGTCATCGTGGGCATCTTCGGTCGCGGTTCCAGTGAGGGATCGGAGTTCGCCCCGGCGCGAGCGGTGATGGTGCGCGCCGGCGTAATCGGCCTGGCGGTCACGGCGCTATCCGGCGCCTGGCTGATGCCGGTAGCCGTAGACCTGTGGTGGCGGGCCTTCCGCACCTGGGGCAACCCGGCAGCTTCTGATTCCCCGCTCTGGTACTATATCACCAGCTACTGGGATACGTTCGTCCTGGCGCTGGCCGGACTGGGGGCAGCCTGGGGATTGTATCAACGCCGCCGCTTCGCCGCCGTACTCGTGCTGTGGATTGGTCTGCTCTTCCTGCTCGCCAACCCGGTGCGGCTGGGCCTGCCTGGCGGGGCCCTGGTGAATAACACCTCGGTCCTGATTAGCCTGTTCCTGCCGCTGGCGACGTTATCTGGCTACAGCCTCGCCCAGGTCATCACTGCCCTGATCAGGGCAGCTCCACCGCGCTGGCGACCTGTCGTCAGCCTGATCTCCGCTGTGGCCCTGGGCAGCGCCGGCCTAGTTGGAACAACATGGACGGCCAATATCCTTAACCCAAGCACGGTGCTTTTCACCGCCGCCGACCAGGCGGCCATGGACTGGATCGCCCGGTCCACACCGCCGGATGCCGTCTTCGCCATCAATACCATGCTCTGGCAAACCTCGACCTACGCTGGCTCCGATGGCGGAGCCTGGATCCCGATCCTGGCGGGGCGCCGCACGACCGTGCCCCCGGCGCTCTATGTGCTAGGGCCACGCGAATACGTTCTCGAGATTAATGACCTGGCACACAGCATCGAAGCCGCTGCGGCTGATGCGGACGGGCTATGGCGCGTCCTGTATGAACACGGCATCGGCTATGTCTATATCGGTCCAAAAGGTGGACCGCTCAGAGTCAGCGTGCTGCTGGATTCGCCCTGCTACCAGCCGCGTTACGCCCAGGCCGGCGCCTGGGTATTTGAGGTGATGCAGTGTCAGTCACAGTAAAGCTGTATCGCTGTGTGCTCCTACTGCATTCTAACATTGGGGACAGCGAGACGAAGAGCGGACTGGCGGACCTGCGCAGCGGCAGTGCCATCGGTTGCATTGGCTCTTTCCCGGCCAATATCGGGGCGGCGACAGAAATCCTCAACCCGGCTGATCAGTTCACCGTATTCCTTGGCTGCCCGACCTTCTGGCGCATACTCAAGGATGGTCTTGCCTTTGGCGGCGCACTCCCGCAGTACCGTTGCCCGATGGATGGGCGGCAGGACGACATCCTCACCCAGAACGGCAACCATCCTGGCCAGGGTCGCCTTGGTCTCCTTGGTCTGGTCGTCATAGAAGGTCGGTAGAATACCCAGGAGCCGACAGCCGCCGCCTTCACTGTTGACCGCCTTCAAGGCGGACAGCATGCCGGTCACCCCCTGAGCTGCCAGGTAGTCACAGGCCGTAGGGATAACCAGAAGGTCGGCCGCATACAGCGCCGCTTCCTGCAATCCACTCACCGAGGGCGAGGCATCAATGATGCAGAAGGCCAGACCCGTTCGCGCCACCGGACGCAAGATCGTCAACAGCAGGTCCCGTGATAAGCGCCCTTCGGCCAGGAGGACGACCTGGGCTGTGGCTGTGCGCTTATCGCCGGGAAGCAAGGTCAGGTGAGGGCGGCCGGTGGTGCGCACCACGTCCTTGAGGGCATGATCGGCCACCAGCAATCTGAACACACCCGGCTCAGGTTCACGCCCGAGCGCAGAAGCACAATGCCCCTGCGGGTCAAGATCGATCAGGAGCACGTCGTGGCCCCTCAGGGCCAGCCCGTGTGCCAGAGTCACGGACGTTGTGGTCTTGCCCACGCCGCCCTTCTGGTTCGCCACAGCGATCGTCCTCATCAGTCCACCCTCACTTCGTTGCAACAAACAGGCCAGCACCCACCATTGCCGCTTGTATAGCATATAGATGGGTCTCCACGGAACCACCCCCATATAATTGCCATCTGACATCTTAGGACATGAACCGCGCCGCGTCAATGGGCCTATAGTCGCACTGATCCTAGAAACTTCTTTGAGAAACCGGATTTCTAATCGGATACTGTGCGCAAGCGGGCCAGGCTGGCCAGCAGCCGTTTGACACCGATCTCCTCGAAGACAACCGTGACTTCCTCGTCATCATCAGCGATTCTGCTGTCCACAACGATGCCTTCTCCGAAAGTCGCATGACTGACCCGCTGGCCACTGCGAAACCGGGGTGTGCGCGCCGGCGTGGATACGGGGGAGCGTACCCATTGGGTCGCCCGCTCCACAGCTCTCTCGCTTTCACTGCCCGCCCGTCGCCCAACCTCGCCAGAGGGCGGAGCATAGCCCTGGATCAGGTGTGCCGGGATGTCGGCCAGAAAGCGCGAGGGGATGCTGGCGCCGCTCTCACCGTACAGCGTGCGGCGGAAGGCATGCAGCAGATAGAGCCGGTCTTTGGCCCGTGTCATGCCCACGTAGCACAAGCGCCGCTCCTCGGCCATCTGCTCCGCATCCTCCATCGAGCGCTGGTGGGGGAGAATGCCCTCCTCCATGCCGGCGATGAAGACGACCCCAAACTCCAGCCCTTTGGCTGCGTGCAATGTGAGTAGCGACGGCGCATTCCCCTCCTCGGCCAGATTGTCCACATCCGAAACAAGCGACACCTCTTCCAGAAACTCGGCCAGGCCGACTTCGGGGGCCGTAGCTGCTACACCACGCAGTTCCAGGATATTGCCCCAGCGTTCCTCACCCTCTTCCGTCCCATCACGGATGTAGGCGGCGTAGCCGGTCCCTTCCAAGATCAGATCAATCAGCTCGACCACGCGCCGAGATTCGCGCTCCGCCACCCAGTTGTCTATCTGATTGACGAAATCCACCAGAGCCTTGCGGACCTTTGGCATGAATGGCACAGGGATCAGATAGGCTTCATCTGGCGACCGGCCCGCATTATGTGAACCTGTGGCTTCACCCCTATCTCTAAGTTCCCGCAGGGCATCATAGAGCGAGACACCGGCTTGTGCCGCCCACTCCCGTAACTGTGTCTCCGTCCGCGCACCGATGCCTCGCGGTGGGACATTAAGGACGCGCAGCAGGCTCACCGCGTCTCGCGGATTGTGGACCAGCCGCAGGTACGCGATCAGGTCCTTGATCTCCTTGCGGGCGTAGAAGCGCGTGGCTCCAACCAGCCGATAGGGCAGGCCGGCGCGGATGAAGGCGTCTTCGATGGCACGCGACTGGGCATTGGTGCGGTATAAGATGGCACAGTCCCCGGGCTGGGCCTCACCTTGCGCCACCAGCGTGGCAATGGTATCCACGATGTATTGGGCTTCCTCCACCTCGTTGTAAGCCTCGTGGACAACCACTTTCAGCCCCTCTCCCCGGTCGGTGAAGAGGGCCTTATGGGTGCGGTCGGGATTGTGAGTGATCACCCCTTTGGCCGCATCAAGAATGGTCTGTGTCGAGCGGTAGTTCTGTTCCAGCAGGATGGTTGTCGCCTCAGGATAATCCTGGCGAAACCGCAGCACGTTACGGAAATCCGCACCGCGCCAGCGATAGATTGATTGGTCCTCATCCCCAACAACGAACAGGTTGCGGTGTTTATCCGACAACTGCCGGATCAGCGTGTACTGGCTCGTGTCCGTGTCCTGAAACTCATCCACCAGGATATGCTGGTACAGCTCCTGATACTTGGCCAAGACCTCGGGGTAGCCCTGGAAGAGCTGAACCAGGCGCATCAACAGATCGTCGAAGTCGAGCGCGTCGTTCTCGATGAGGAGCTGCTGATAGCGCTCATACACGCGCCGCACGACCTCGCCGTAGTATGACCCGCTGGTATAGAGGTCCGGCGTGATCAGCTCATTCTTGGCTTTGGAGATGGCAGCCAAAACCGAAGCAGGGCGGTAGCGCTTCTCGTCCAGGTCCAGGTCGGCCAGCGCTCGGCGCACCAGAGCCGACTGGTCGCTCTCGTCGTAGATGACGAAGTCGCGGGATACCGGCAGATACTCTGCCTCGCGACGCAACAGACGGGCGCACATGGCATGGAACGTGCCGATGGACAGGCCGCGCAAGCCCCTCTCGGTATGATCGGATTCGGGGCCGCCTCTGAGCAACCGCTCAATGCGCCCGCGCATCTCGCGCGCTGCTTTGTTGGTAAACGTCACCGCCAGGATGCGATGGGGATGCACGCCAAGTTCACGCACCAGATAAGCCAGACGGTGGGTCAGCACGCGCGTCTTGCCTGAGCCGGGCCCGGCCAGCACCAGCACCGGCCCCGGCCCGGCCGTCACCGCCTCCCGTTGCTGGGGATTGAGTCCGTCAAGAATATCCATAGGCGTCCTTATCGGAAGATGAGGCGAATTATAACCCACCGCCTGGCTTTTGGCGAGGGTCTCCCGGCTGAGCAGCCGTTGACAATCAGCGGTCATCTCACTATACTGGTATTCATGGCCTGATAACGCAGACCGCCGTCACCCCCCAGAGAGGAGGAGAAAATGGAAGACCGGCCCTGGTTCAAGCATTACGACAAGGGCGTGCCCCGCTCGCTCGCGCCCTACCCGGAACATCCTCTGTATACATTTCTGGAAAACTCGGCCCGCGACTACCCTGACCGCACCGCCTGCCTCTTCAAAGGTCACCGCGTCAGCTACCGCGAACTGAACGACCTGAGTGACCGCCTGGCGGCGGCATTGGTCGCCCAGGGTGCGAAAAAAGGCGACCGTGTCGTTATCTTCATGCCCAACTCAGTTCAGTTCGTGATGAGCTACTATGCCATCCTCAAGGCCGGCGGCGTGGTCGTTGCGACCAACCCGCTATACTCGCCGCGGGAAATAGAGCACCAGTTCAATGACTGCGGCGCTGAGATCGCGCTGGTCATGAGCAACTTCTATCATCGGGTCAAAGAAGTCCAGCCCAAAACGCCTCTCAAGCGCATCATCGTCACCAATATCAAGGAGTACCTGCCGCCCGTCCTGCGCCTGCTCTTCACCGTCGCCCGAGAGAAGAAGGATGGGCACCGTGCTGAACTGAAGGATGGCGATGTGTGGTTGCAGGACTTGCTGGCGCGCTATACGGCCAGCCAGCGGCCCAAAGTAGATATCGGTGCCGACGATGTGGCGCTGTTTCAGTACAGCGGCGGCACCACCGGCGTGCCCAAGGCCGCTGTCATCCCCCACCGCGCCCTGGTCGCCAACACACTTCAGATTAAGGCCTGGCTCGTGGACATCCAGCCCGGACGGGAGATCTACCTGGCCGCCATTCCTCTCTTCCATGTCTACGGCATGGTCGCCGTCATGAGCATCGCCGTCGCTGTCGCCGGGACCATGATCATGATCCCCAACCCCCGCGATATCCCTGACCTGCTGGAATCCATCAACAAGTATCACCCGACCATCTTCATGGGCGTGCCCACGCTGTTCAACGCCATCAATAACCACCCCGATGTCGCTGCCGGCAAGTACAACCTCAGCTCGATCCGCGCCTGCATCTCCGGCTCGGCACCGCTCTTGCTGGAGACGAAGAACCGCTTCGAGGCACTCACCGGCGGCAAGCTCGCCGAGGGCTATGGCCTATCCGAAGCGCCCACGGCGACGCACTGTAACCCGATCTACGGCGTGAACAAGGAAGGCTCTATCGGCCTACCCTTCCCCGACGTAGACTGCCAGATCGTCAGCCTGGACGATGGGGTGACGCCCCTGGGTGTAAATGAGATCGGGGAACTGTGTATTCGCAGCCCTCAACTCATGAGCGGCTACTGGCAGATGCCGACCGAGACGGCCAACACGTTGCGCGACGGCTGGCTATATACCGGCGACATCGCCCGCATGGACGAGGATGGTTACTTTTACATCGTGGACCGCAAGAAGGAGCTGATCAAGGCCGGCGGCTTCCAGGTCTGGCCGCGCGAGGTCGAGGAAGTCATCGCCGCCCATCCGAAGGTGAAGGAAGTCGGTGTGGCCGGCATCCCCGACCCCTATCGCGGAGAAACGGTCAAGGCCTGGATCGTACTCAAGCCCGGCGAGACCGCTACAGCCGAAGAGATGCGTGCCTGGTGCCAGGATAAGCTCGCCAAGTTCAAAGTGCCTACGCATATCGAGTTCCGTGACGAATTGCCCAAGACAATGGTCGGCAAAGTGTTGCGCCGTGTGCTCGTGGAAGAGCAGAAGAAGCTGGCGGAGACGAAAGTCGCCTGATGGAGGAGCATAAAGTGAACGGCGGCCGGCGTCCTATGCAGCAGGTCCTTCAGGAGTACTTCACCAATCTGGCTGTGCCCATACCGCTAGGGCGCAAGCTGCGGCTGTTGACCCGCAACCTGTGGATTCGAGTCGCCCGCCGCCAGAGCTGTTGCGGCCATGACGGCGAGCCGGGCTGCTGACAGGTCAAACATGCCTAGCCCCGTGCGGGCTACATCGTGGGACGTGAAGCATGGGACCGCTCGCATATCCCGTCGGAAGAGGGAAAGCCCGATGCGCATACCCCGGCTCCGCCGTGTCATCTTCTTGACGTTGGTCGCATGGTTGCTCGGCGCCTGCGGCGGCACCGCTACCACCGGTAGCAAAGGCCTGGCCCAAGCCCCTGCAGGCACCTTGCTGCGCAAGATTCAGGACCGTGGCAAGATCGTCATCGGCGTCAGGTTTGATGTACCGACACTTGGCTACTTAAACCCCCAGACGAACCAACTTGAGGGCTTCGATGTCGAGATGGGGCATGCCATCGCCGAATACATCTTCGGCGACCGCAACGCGGTCATCTATAAGGAAGCCATCTCCAACAACCGCATCGCTTACTTGAAAGACGGCACGGTGGACGTGATCCTCTCCACCATGACGATTAACGAGGAGCAGTTGCAGCAGATTGATTTCTCGGTGGTCTACTATATCGGCGGTCAGTCGCTGCTTGTACCCAAGAACAGCTCCATCAAGGGCCTGGCCGACTTAAGGGGCAAGCATGTCGGCACAGTCAGAGGCTCGACAGCCGAGAAGAACATCCGCGAGCAGGCTCCTGAGGCCGAGGTCAGCCTGTTTGACAGGTACGCTGATGCCGTGGTGGCTATGGATGCCGGCCAGGTGGACGCGGTCACGGCTCAAGATGTCATTCTTTACGGCTTCCAGCGCCTGGAGCCGGATAAGTGGCAGGTGGTCGGCGGCCAGTTCACTAAAGAACCCTATGGTGCCGCCATAGCCAAGGGCAACACAGAGCTACTGGACGCGGTCAACGCGGTGATCAAGGCCATGAAGGCTGACGGCCGTTGGGCTATGCTGTACAAGCAGTGGATTCCCAGCGATAATGTGCCTGCCCCGCCACCCAACGACTGGCAGGCGGTCAAATAGGCCTGGGGCGTGGAGCGAACGCCTCACGCTCCAGGCCCCAGGCGTTATCGTGCCGGCACCGGCTGCAGCGCCGGTTGTGGCTGTGCCAGGCTAGGTGATGGTGAGGTGAAAAACGCCTCGAACTCAGCCGCATCAATCGTCTCGACTTCTATCAACCGTTGGGCAATGGCGTCTAGCTTATCACGATATTCCATCAGGATGCTCTTGGCCTTAGTATAGGCTTCGTGAATGATGCGGCGCACTTCATTATCAATCTCCAGGGCGACCGCGTCGGAGTAATCGCGCTGCTCACCCAGCTCTTTCCCCAGGAAGACCAACTCCTCCTTCTGGCCGAAGACCATAGGTCCCAGCTTCTCGCTCATGCCGTAGCGGGTCACCATGGCCCGCGCCAGCTCGGTCGCACGTTCCAGGTCATTGGAGGCACCGGTCGTAATGTCGGTGAAGACCAGTTCTTCGGAGGCCCGGCCACCCAACAGCCCGGCCAGGTCATCCAGGAACTTCTGCTTGCTCCACAGGGTCCGGTCCTCTTCGGGCAAGGCCAGCGTATAGCCCCCCATCATGCCGCGGGCGATAATCGAGACCTTGTGCACCGGGTCGCACTTGGGCAGGTTACGCATGACGACGGCGTGGCCTGCCTCATGGTAGGCAATAACGCGCTTCTCTTCTTCGGTGATAATACGGCTCTTGCGCTCCGGCCCGGCAATGACGCGCTCAATGGCCTCCTCAAACTCGCGCATACTGATAGCCTTCTTGTTGCGCCGGGCGGCCAGGATGGCGGCCTCATTGACCAGGTTCTCGATATCGGCGCCAACGAAGCCGGGGGTGGCCTTGGCCAGCACGCTCAGGTCCACGTCACTTGCCAGCGGCTTGCCGCGCACGTGAACCTTCAGGATAGCCTCGCGCCCCTTCATGTCGGGCCGGTCGAGCACAACGCGCCGGTCGAAGCGGCCAGGGCGCAATAGCGCCGGGTCGAGGATGTCGGGCCGGTTGGTCGCCGCGACAATGATCACATTCGTATCGGTATCGAAGCCATCCATCTCGACCAGGATCTGGTTGAGTGTCTGCTCGCGCTCATCGTGGCTACCGCCCAGGCCCGCACCCCGATGTCGGCCTACGGCGTCAATCTCATCCACGAAGACGATGCAAGGCGAGTGGCGTTTCGCCTGGTCAAACAGGTCGCGCACGCGGCTGGCGCCGACGCCAACGAACATCTCCACAAACTCTGAGCCGGAGATTGAGAAGAAGGGTACACCGGCCTCGCCTGAGACAGCCTTAGCCAGCAGCGTCTTGCCCGTGCCGGGGCTGCCCACCAGCAGCACGCCTTTGGGGATACGCGCTCCCAGCGAGATGAACTTCTCCGGTTCCTTGAGGAACTCGACGACCTCGCGCAACTCCTCTTTGGCCTCATCCACGCCAGCCACATCGTCAAAGGTCACCGTTGGCTGATCGCCGGTGAACATGCGTGCCCGGCTCTTGCCAAAGGACAGCGCCTGGTTATTGGTGCCCTGCGCCTGGCGCAGCATAAAGTAGATGATGCCCACGACCAGGATCGCGGGCAATGTATAGCCCAAGAGGGTGATGATGTTGCCCCAATCGCTCGGCGGCTTGTATGCGATCCCGTCCTTGATGTTGCCCAGTTCCGCCGGGGTCACACCATAACTGGCGAGCAACTCCTCAACCGTCCCATTGCCACCTTTGTGCGTAATGGCGTCCTGGGAGTTGTCCGTGAACTTGACCGTGAGTTCGTCGCCACTGACAATGATCTGCCGGACGCGCCCAGCCTGGACCGCCTGGGCGACCTCGCTGATCGCCATCTCCTTGGTTACCGGCGCGTTGGCACGGTAGCTGTATAGGATCGCTGCAATAGCCAGGATTATCAGTAGCCAGACAAAGCCATTCCTCAGCCGGGTTGAATTCACAACTGTCCTCCGTCACTGCTCCAACTCAGCGGCCAGCCTCATAGGTATAGCCGCACCTGACCGGCGCAACCCCTTTGGTCAGGCAACACGAATTATACCAAATCGCGGGGAATCTGACCAGTAGGAAGAGTAGCATACCAGACAACCGGCGCGCCCTCGGCCTGGGGGTCTGTGGACGACAAGGAGCCCGCCCTGAGCGAAGCGCAGGGTGCTTGAACCGCTGGCGTCACTACCTGGCTGAAGCCAGGCACTGGTTGAATCGGCACCGGACGGGTAGTATAGACACGATAGACGATGGCCCAAAGCGGGAATAGCCCCAGCACCGCGATCAGCGCCAGTGTCGCCAGTAAGATGCCTACCCAGTCGGTGGCGGATTCCTCCTCTTCTTCCCGCTCCCCTTCATCTTCCAGCGGCTTAGGCTGAACTCGTGCCACAGAGGTTGGCCGGCGAGCACCAGGGGCCGGGGGTCGGGGACCGGCCACCAGCTTATGATCGCCGATCCCTGTGGCCAGAGCGCCGTCTACCGGACGCAGCGGCGTATGGGGGCCGGTAGGCTCCAGCCGCTCACGGCGGTAGTTGATCAGGATGCGCCCCAACTGCTCGGCGGTGCGATAGCGGGCCGAAGGCTCTTTGGCCAGCACCTTGTGCACGATGTGTTCCAACTGATCGGGCACCCGTGGATTGAATTGCGACAGAGGCGGTGGCTCTTCATTCACGTGCTTCAGCGCCAGCGCGGTGTAGCTATCCGCCTCGAAGGGCAGCCGGCCAGACAGCATCTCATAGAGAATGATACCAATAGCGTACACGTCGGCTGCCGGCGTAGGCGGCTTGCCCAGCGCCTGCTCCGGCGCAGCGTAGTGCGGCGTGCCCCACACGGCATCGGCCAGCGGCACCGTCGCGCTTGATAGGGCGCGGGCAATGCCGAAGTCGGTCACTTTAGCCCGGCCGTCCGCCGTCACCAGCACATTCTGCGGCTTGACATCGCAGTGAATGATGCCTGACCGATGGGCATAGCCAACACCGGCGCAAATCTGAATGGCCAAGTCAAGCGCCCGTTCGATATCGAACGGCGCTTCGGCTTTGATCAGTTCTTTGAGAGTTGGTCCCTCGACATACTCCATGACGATGTAGTACCGCCCATGGTCCTGCCCGACGTCGTAGACGGTGACAATATTGGGATGGGACAGGTTAGCAGCGGCCCTGGCCTCGCGCTGGAAGCGGGCGATGAACTCCGGGTCGGTGGTCAGGTTCTCGCGTAAGACCTTGACCGCAACGGTGCGTCCCAACGCCAGGTCCTCAGCCCGGTACACATACGCCATCCCGCCGGAACCGATCTGTTCTGCCAGCAGCTTGTAGCGGTTGTTGAGTATCTCGCCCCGCGCGGAATCCGTCATGGCTTCGCCTGCCTATAGATTTTGTCGAACTCCGCCAGATACAAAGCGGCGATGTCCGGCTGATAGATGATCAGAATGTTCTCATCATTGGACGTATCGGCCTGGGCAGTGAAGTTAAAGGAGCCGGTGATCACGATGCTCTCGTCCACGACGATTACTTTGTCGTGCATGGTATAGGGGTTGCCGTCCAGGCGCACGTCGAGCCCGGCCTTCTTCATGCGGCCATACTCACTCGCCGCTGTATCGCCGCCGCGCGTCTCGAAGACACCTTTGACATTCACCCCGGCCTGAGCCCGTGCGACCATCGCCTTGCCGATCTGGTCGTTGGTAAATGAGAAGGCCAGGAAGCGGATACTGCTCTGGGCCTTCTGAATGACCTGGACAATATGATCGGCAACGTGATCTTGAGGAGCGAAGTAATTCTCGATGCGCGTGCCCTGAATCGTGAGCTGAGGATAGGGCGTGTCCGAGTCCTTGGCCGGCCCGAATTGCCGTTTCACAAACATCTTCTCAAATTCGTGAGTGTAGTTTGCGGCCAACTCCGGCGATTCGATCAGGATCAGATTGTTGTTGTTGCGATAGGTATCGCTATCCTTCAGGTTCCATGAGCCGGTCCATACCCGCTGCCCGTCAATCACGATGAACTTGCTATGAGTGAAAGCATTCCGGTCATCGGTGACCACGGGGATGCCGCCTTTGGTGATCTGCCGGTAGGCATCTGTATCTATGTTCTCGCTGTCCATGACGAAGCGCACGCGCACACCGCGCTTGTGGGCAGCGATCAGCGCGTTGGCCAGCGGCAGGCTGTCGAACTCGAAGGTGACAACGTCCAGTGTCTGCTGGGCCTGGCCGATGCCGGCAGCCACGATCTCGTCCAGGCCGCCAGTATGCACGCCGTCATCGGGGTTCTTGGGCTGGGTAAAGTAGACTTGATACCAGGCTGACGGTGGCCCGCCCGTCGGGGTTACGACGCTCGCCACCGGCGTTGCCGGCACAGCAGGGGCCTGGCCTGGCCTCATGCTGATAGCGGCGCCCACCAGCAGGACAACGACCAGCAACGCCAGGCAACCCAGTCCGGCGAGCATGTACAAGAGTGCGTTCGCACCCCCCGACCGTGTGGAGCCACTACGCTGCGGGCTCATGGCCTTCTCCCCGCCGCATCAACCAGCGCCAGTAGCCGCTGCAACATCTCGGCATCGCTGAGTTTATAGTGCCGCTCCACCAGTGCCGTGATGGCCTCATCGAGATCGATCTGTTGAGAGCGGCCCTGCTTACGACGCTTCGTCCGGTCCACTGCTCGGCCTCCACTGCCGGCCTCAAGCCCCGCAGCGAGAGAGGGATCGGCGCTAAAGGCAGAGGGAAGGTCGGGAGCCGTCTGCACCAGAGCGCGTAGGCCATCGGCCAGTTCCTCATCCTCCACATCAGCCCGCCCCGCCACCAGGCTATTGATCCGGCGCATTACCCGCCGCACAGCGGCTACCCCGGCGTCTATGCGCGCCTCCGCGGCCGCATTGTCCAGCCCAGCCGTTGCTTTGACCTCCGCTTCGACGCGGGCCAGACCCCAGTTGAGCAGAGTTTCGGCTTCAGCGTCCTGCAAGCCATCCGTCAGATTCTCCGACTCCAGGATAGCTTCCGTGGCTCGCTGCATACGGGCTGCGATCGGGTCCGCCGCCATACTCTTCCCCCAATCTGGCATATCCAGTATCGGCATAGGATTGTATCAGAAGGCCAGACTGAGGGCAATCGGCCCTCTGCCTTCGCTACGCTCAGGATGACATTTTTCATCGCCGGTTCGGTGTGTCAGTTGGTATCTCCGCCCACAAGTTCCGCCTCGAGTTCATCGGCCCAGCCAGCCACCTGGCCGAGCATGGTGCTGAGATCATCCTCGCTCAGGCTATCCAATGGCACCGAGGCACACACCAGAGCATCACCCTCGTCTATGGCAATGTGGGTATAGCCAATGCTGAAGTTCCGCTCCAACAGGCTCTTGAGGTCCATGCTCTGGGCGGGGCCGATGGTGCTGTAAGCCATGACCCAGCCCATGCCGTCCTCATCCTTATCGGCGTAGGCCGTCACCAGTTGGGTGCGGCCATCGTCGAAAGGATATTCCAGCGAGAAGTAGCCCTCGCCATCATCCTCCAGGCTAACGCCGAACTCGTCGGCGACCGCCTGCATCATATCCCGTAGCGCGGATGTCCATTCCGTCTCCACAGCGGCCTCCTTGAACTCCTCCACTCCCCAGGCTCAGAACCGGGCACTCGCCCTGTGTCTACAGCCGGACCAGCCTGGCGCTGATCACATCCTTCAACTCCAGCAGCCGGGCCATCACTTCTGGCGGGATCGGCGTATCAAGGTTGATGAACGACAGCGCTGTGCCGCCGGGCCTATCCCGGCCCAGCCGCCACTCAGCGATATTAATGCCATGCTCGCCCAGCAGCGTACCCACCCGGCCGATCACGCCCGGGACATCGTGGCTGAACATAACGAGAACGATGCCCGTCGGTGAGGCGTCCAGGCGAAAGCCATCCACCTGCACAACACGCGGCTGCTCGCGGCTGAATAGCGTCCCGGCGATCAGCCGCTCACCCTGATCGCCCAGGGCGCGGCACGAGATCAGATTGGGATAGTCAGGCACGTCCAGTCCAGCCAATGCGCTACTCTGGGCGACGGCGATCCCCCGTTCAGCGGCCAGGACAGGAGCGTTGATATAGTTGACCTCCTCGCCGACTATAGGGGTGAGCAGCCCCTTGAGCAAGGCCACGCTCAGCGGCTTGACGTGGCCGGCGACATCCGGCCCACGCAGTTCGATCTCGACTTTCTTCAGGCGCCCCGGCATCAGTTGGCTTTGCAACGCGCCGATGCGCTCGGCCAGGTCGAGATAAGGGCGCAGGTCGCGCCACACCACCCCATCCACGAAGGGGAAGTTGACGGCATTGCGGAAGCTCACATTGCGTAACGCATCCAGCACCTGGTCCACGATCTGCGTGGACACATCGCGCTGGGCCTCCTCGGTGCTCGCGCCCAGATGCGGCGTCAGCACGACGTTGTCCAGCGCCAACAAGGGGCTTCCCGTTGGCGGCTCGGCGCTATAGACGTCGAGGGCCGCACCGGCCAGCCGGCCGCTTGTCAGCGCCTCGACCAGTGCCGCCTCGTCCACCAGTTCGCCGCGGGCGCAATTGATCAGACGCGCGCCCGGCTTGACGCGGGCCAACTGCTCGCGCCCGATCAGGGCGCGTGTCTCCGGCGTGAGCGTGGCGTGCAGAGTGATGAAATCCGCGCGGGCCAACAGTTCATCCAGTTCGACCAGCGTCACAAACAGATCATGGGCCAGTTCGGCGCTGATGTAAGGGTCATAAGCCAGCGTCTCCATGCCGAACGCCTGGGCACGTTGAGCGACATGCTGGCCGATCCGGCCCAATCCGACGATGCCCAGCGTCTTGCGGTAGAGTTGGACGCCGACGAAGCGGCTGCGCGTCCACTCGCCGCGCCGCACCGACGCATCAGCTTGGGGCAGTTTGCGGCACAGTGCCAGCATCAGGGCAAAGGTGTGCTCACAGGCGGCGATGGCGTTCGCACCGGGCGTGTTCATGACGATCACCCCGCGTTCCGTTGCCGCCTCGAGGTCTACATTGTCCAGCCCCACCCCGGCGCGGCCGATGACCTTGAGCCGGCGGGCCCGCGCCAGCAGTTCGCGGTCCACCCTGGTCTCGCTGCGCACGATGAGCGCATCAACCTCGCCGATGGTCTCCAGCAGGGCCTGACGGCCTATCTTGCCGGGCGCGGTGACCGCCACATCGGGCGCGGCCTTCAGGCGGGCCAGGCCCTCTGGCGACATCGGATCGGAGACAAGGATGTGATAGGTCGTCATGGCTGTAAGAACTCGTCGAGGGCGCTAAGCAGTTCCTCAACCTCATCGCGGGTGAGATCGCCCATGTGGGCGATGCGGAAGGTCTCGCCCTTCAGCTTACCGTAGCCGTTGGAGATCAGCATGCCGCGCTCACGCAGGAAGGCATTCAGTGCATCCACGTTGATCTGACGTGTGTTGGCGACGGTGGTCAGCGTCGGCGAACGGTAGCTTTCCTCGGCGAACAGGGCGAAGCGCTCGGCCGCCCAGGCCTGGACGCGGGCGGCCAAATCGGCGTGGCGGGCGAAGCGCGCCGCCAGCCCCTCGGCCAGGATACGGTCAAGCTGGAGGTCGAGTGCATACAGCAGCGGGATAGCTGGCGTGGCCGGCGTGTGGTTGCGCGCCAGCATCTTCTCCAGTTCCAGGAAGTCGAAGTAATAGCCCCGGTATGGCACCTCCTGCGCCCGCGCCAATGCCCGGTCGCTTACCGCAGCGAAGCTCAGCCCCGGCGGCAGCGCCAGACACTTCTGCGACGAAGTCAGGCACACATCCAGTCCCCAGGCGTCCACCTCGACCGGCGCACCACCCAGCGAACTGACCGCATCCACGAGCAGGAGCGTATCGGGGTGCCGGTGCACGACCGCCGCGACCTGCGGCAGGGGGTTGATCACGCCGGTGCTGGTCTCGTTGTGGACCAGCGCGACGGCGTCGAAGTGATCGGCAGCCAGCACATCGGCGACCTGTTCTGGCCTGATCGCCTGGCCCCAAGGCGCTTCCAGGCGGACGACGCGCTTGCCGTTGGTCACGCTCACCTGGGCCCAGCGCTCACTGAACGCGCCGTTGACCAGATGGAGCACCGCCCGCCCGTCGCGCACGCAATTGCGGGAGGCCGCTTCCCACAGGCCCGTGCCGGACGAGGTGGAGATATAGACGCGCGAGGCAGTGGCGAAGACCTGGCGCAGCCGGGGTTGCAGGCGAGCGAACAGGTCCTCGAAGTCCCGGCCGCGATGGCCGATCATCGGCCGGGTCATCGCCTGGAGGACTTCGGGCCGGACCTCGGTAGGGCCGGGGATAAAGAGTTTGACGTGGGCTGGCGTTGATGGAGCCATATTGAAGCGTGATAATGTAAAACGCGAAGCGCAATTACGTTTCACGCTTTACATTTCAGGCACAATACCCCTGGCAGGACTCGAACCTGCGACACGCGGTTTAGGAAAGCGACAAATGGCGTCTTATATGTGCCGTTATGTCCGTCTAGACGTACACTGCCTGCCCTTTTCGGACAAAATAAGCTACCCTGTTTTAGCCTGTTTTACTGCGTTCGTTAGATAAATGTTAGATGGCGACCTTGCCTGCTAGGGCGGCTCACGCCCACCCGCAACGCCGCTAAGCGCACCAACCGGATTATAGACAGCTAGGATAAAAAACGCAACAGTGGGGAGCGCGGATGTTACCCATGTTAGCCTTGTTAACCACCGCCAGTCACCGTCGCGACGGATCGCCCCCCTGTGTGGTCGGGCCCACTCTCCCCGCAACGACTCGGCCAGCGCCCGCAGCTTGTCGGCGTCCACGTTGGCGTACTCCGACACCGCCTTGGCCCAGGTGGCCACGTCCTCACCGACCTGGGGGGCGCGGCACAGGGCCACCAGGACGGCCCCGTTCCCAGTCGCAGTCCAGGCGCTCCTGGAGCACGCCGATGTCCCCACCGGCCTTAGCCAAGGTGCTCTCCGGCCAGCGCTGCGCGACCTTAATCGCTCCCTTGTGCATGGCCACCTCCGGCCATATAACGCGCCGCGATCTCCTGGGCCTCGGCCCAGGCGCGTGCCCATTCGCATGGGGTGAGCACCACGCCCTCGTGCTGGATGACATGATCCCCAGGCCCAGACCCGTACCAGCCCCGGGCGTTGATTGCCAGGAGGGTGTCGCCCACTCAGGACTCATCGCCACCATAGGCCGGCGCTAACAGCACCTGGCCGGCGATGGCCCGGATCTGATCCTCCCGTGTCGTCATGTCTCTCCTCCTAATCGCCGGTCCAGGGCAGGGCCCGATGGGCCCTCCCTCAACGTAATGGTGTTTGATTTTTCACACGATGAAAGACGAACTCCTCTGTGGCGTTGCCGCCGAGCTACCCCGGCCTGTGCTTCTCCTTCGCATAGAATAGGGCGTCGAGATCAGCCCGGTCGAGCGCCGTGACCACGTGGGGACGGGCGGTGCCTCTAGAAGGCCGACAATGCCGTTGGCATGATCGGCATCGTTATGGGCACACACAACAATGTCCAAATGCGGTGGAGCAGCATGGGCCATGAGGATTCCCGGAAAGGCGCGGTTACTACGGCCGCCATCTACCAAGATATACCCACCGCCGACCTGCCAAACCATCCTCGCGTCCGACATGCCCAACCTCCTGCGCACCTGCCCTACTGTGGACCTACGGGAACACCCCTGCCTATGGAGTTGACTGACCACGAGATCATCACCCACCCGAACGTGCGCGAGTTAGCACCAGATTTATAGCTTCATTACAGTGGATATCCCCTTTACATTTGTGTATATTTGCCGCCTGTACCACGTCATTCCATCTTCAGCTTATCTTCGCTAAGCCCGAGTTCCCGTATAGTGGACCGGATTTCCTCTTCCTGTGTCTGCGTAATCCCCGCCTCAGGGGCCACCTCAAAGCGCACGCGAAGGCGCAGGTTGGGATCCGTGGCAAAGCGGGTCAGCACTTTCATGTAAAAATTCGTCCATTTTTGAGGCGGGAGTTCCCCCTCCCATGACAGTCGGCGAGCGATGGGCTTTATTAGCCCAGGCGGCTCCGCCGGGGGCACGATTTCCGGGCCCGGTTGAATCAAAGCCCCCTCAGCCAAGTGGGAACTGGTTTCGCGCACCCCATGCCCATGCGGCTGGGACCCTTTAAGTGTCAGAGCCCTCTCGCGGGGCAGAAGAACTACGTGGTCGGAGACCTCCACATCCTCCTCGCCAAAGTTCGGGTCCTCAATAATTGGCTGGCTTTGATATTGCCCATCGACCCTGCTGACATAGCCAAACTTCCCCTTACGCACGCCATCGGCGATGGTTTGCTTGAGGACATTCGCATTAAGCAGCCTTGGGAATTTGGGAGACGCGAAGAACGCATCCCGCATGGCCTTCGTGCTCCAATCTTCCAAGGCCGGCGGCCAGTTGCGGACCAGAAAGTCGGGGCCGACCGACTCCTCTACAAGGCCATCCTGCTTGAGGCGGTTGACGATGAGGCCGACCAGGGAGTCGGACGCGCTGGGATGCATCAGTCCTAGCGCCACTTCCCGGAGGTCGCCGTCCTCTCCCAATAGGAGAAGGCTCCGGTAAACGCGCCAGACCCCCTCCTTTAGATTTCTCTCCGCTCGGCGCTTCTTCTCCCTGAGTTCCTGAATCTGAGCGTCGTCCAGATTGAGCCGCTCCCGTTCGACGGGCTCTTCCAGGCTCTCAATGGCCAGCAGGGTTCTGGCCTCGTCGGTGAGGGCGGAGCCGCCCCCGGCCACCGCGAAGAGGAGCCCGCTCTTGTAAGTCCGGCCTCGCCCGCCGCAGTTCTGGATCATATCGGCAACAAGCCTCCTCGTCAGCTCACGGGAAGAGTTCTCCCAGCCGTGCTCCGGCCCCAACACGGCCAGAACCAACGAAGGTGTGTCGGGGATGTCCCCCGAGGACTCGGGAAAGAAACGGCGCTCCAGGGCCGGGCCGGGTTTGAACTCCCCGCGAATGACCTGTCGTACCCTCTCCCGGATGCGCTCCTCGGCTTCGGGGCCAGAAAGCGTCGCCCGACGGTCGGCCAGGATCTTGTTCAGGTTGGCACGATGGCTGATCCAGTACGCCGTGCCCCTGGGGTGGAGGTAGTAGCAGCTACGCACCAGGTCTTCTAACGCGGTTTCGATGTTGCCGATTTCCAGCCCGGGCTGGCCTACGGCCAGGCGGATCTCCGGCAGGGTCGCCTCGTTGCGGGCCTGGCCGCCGGAGGACTCGAAAAACACAGTGGTAGCAATCTTTCGATGCAGCCGCGCCCTCCGTATGCTCTCCACCGCCTCGGCATCCAGCCGCACGGCATGGGCTTCCTCGCCCGCGATGTCAGCCAGGATGGCAGCTTCAAGCTGTTCCTCCCCCAACTGCTCGAAGACGGGGGCTCGGAAGGTGCTGTCCTCCAGGGGCGCCGAGCCCAGGGTGATGAGGGCTTCTCGGCTCGCTTCTCGGAATGCCTGCTGGTAGACCTGGGAAACCCACAGGGCCAGAAGCCGCAGGATCCCCCGGGTCCGCTGGAACCTGGGAAGGGATTGCCACTTGCGCTCGAACACGGACAGCACTGTGGGGTGGAAGGGATATGTGGCCTCAAAAAGCTGTTCCGCTTGGTCCACCGGAAACCACTCGGGAAGTTGTTGGCGATGGGCCATCACCCATTTGGCGTAGTCTCGGGCCGTGCGGCGGACCTCGCCCGAGTCGCCCACATTCTCAAAGAGGCGCCGTCGGATGATCTCAGCGATCTCAATCCCCGCCGAGAGGAGGGTGGCCTTGCTGAGGCGATCCAGCAGCTTGCTTAAACGCTCGTAGTCCGCCTGATCTTCCTGGGTCATCTCGTATTCAGACATGGGCAGCGAGACCACCAGAACGGCCCTGGAGGTGCCCGCCACTTCCCGGGTCAGCACATCCAGGAAGCTGTACATCTGGGAGCCCAGCCTGGCGTAGGAACCGCCGGCCTCCCGGGTGCGGCGCAGGAAGTTGAGCACCTCGTCCATCAGGATGAGGGCCGGCTCCTCTCCAAACCATCGCTGGAGGACCTCTCCGCCCGGGACCACCCCTTCTCGGTCGTGCTGTTCCACGGTGGCATAGAGATCGGGGCCGCCCAATTGCCAGGCCAGGTCCCCCCATGGGGTCTTCCGCTTCGGCTCCCCTTCGGCGCCTGTCCCCACCAGGGGGTCGAACCGGTTGCCGATGAAGACGGTCACACGGGCCTGAGGGATGCGCTCCAAGCCCGCTTCCCTAAGCAACCCTGCCACCCCGGCCCACCCCCTGGC
>CADDZL010000022.1 GCA_902812335.1 Chloroflexota bacterium
GAAATGCAGATTCTAAACAACCAGCCCGCGCTTAATGACGACGGCAACCGGGTTAGTGCCGAAGCGGTAAGACAGATGGCGGTAATCGGGCACGTCATGGATCAGGATGTCGGCTTGCTTGCCGACCTCCAGGCTGCCGATCCGGTCGCCCAGGCCAACGGCATAGGCTGCGTTGATCGTCGCCGCCGCCAGCGCCTGGGCCGGCGTCAGCCGCAGCGCCCGGCAGGCCAGGGCCAGGATAAAGGGCATAGACTCGCACCAGCAAGTGCCGGGGTTGCAGTCCGTTGCCAGCGCCAGCGCTGCTCCCGCTTCCAAAAGCGCCCTGGCCGGCGTGTAACCCGACTGACCTAGCCCGAACGGCGTCCCCGGCAGAGCCACGGCGATGGTGTCCGACCGGCCCAACAGCGCGATCTCCTGGGGTGGCGTGCAGACCAGGTGGTCAGCCGAGGTCGCGCCGAGTTCGACTGCCAGCGCCGTCCCGCCCAGGGTGGCGAATTCATCGGCGTGGATCTTCAGCCCGAAGCCAAGCGCTTTGGCCCGTTCCAGGATGCGCCGCGATTGAGCCAGGGTAAAAGCGCCTTCCTCGCAGAAGACATCACAGAACAGGGGAGTCCGGTGGAGACGTTCTCGCGCTACCGCCGGTAGCATCTCCTCGACGATCAGGTCCACATAGGCATCCGGCTGCTCGTGGAACTCGTCGGGAACAGCGTGAGCAGCCAGAAAAGTGGGCACCAGGTCAATCGGATGGGTCGCGTTTAAATGGGCGATGGCTTCGAGTTGCTTCAGCTCGTCCCCAAGGGTCAGGCCGTAGCCGGTCTTGGCTTCGACGGTGGTCGTGCCATGAGCCAGCATACGGTCGAGGCGCGGGCGCGTCTCGGCCATCAGTTGCTCCAGGCTGGCGGCACGGGTGGCGCGCACGGTGGACATGATGCCGCCACCGGTGGTCATGATCTGCATGTAGGTGGCCCCACTCAGGCGCAACTCGAACTCGCCTGCACGGTCGCCGGCCCAGACGACGTGGGTATGTGGGTCCACGAAGCCGGGCGTGACGACCCGGCCCGCGGCATCCATTTCGGCTTTGGCGGTCACCTGTGAGCGCATCTCGGCGGAGGGGCCGACCGCGACGATGCGCCCCTCGGCTACCGCTATGGCCCCATCGGCGATCAGCCCCAGGTCGCCCAGGCGCGGGCCGCGCTGCGGCCCGCCGGCGTGGCCGGGGATCACACAGAGTTGAGCGGCGGAATGGATGAGCAGGTCGGCGTTCATTCTGACCGTTGGAACAGGCTGAATAACTGATCCTCGGTTGCCAGCGGCAAGGTTGCCAGCTCCAGGTTCTCCTCGACGTGCGCCACCTGGCTCATGCCGACGAGGGCGGTATATACTCCCGGCGTGGAGCGGGCAAACTGGAGCGCGCGCTGGGCATCGCTCGCCAGGCCGGGGAAGGCTTCCGCGATGAAACCGGGCAGTCGGGCTGTTAGCTGACTGTGCAAGAGCGCCGCGCTGGTCACCACGGTGATCCCCAGCCGACTGGCGGCCTCCAGAACGGGCATCGCCTCCCGGCCGATGGCCTGATTGGGGCGGGTCAGCGCCTCGACCATCGCCAGGTTGTAGGGCAGTTGAATCACCTTGAAGTGGTGGTCCGGGCCGCCAACCTGGCGGGCCAGGTCCACCACCTCGGCCAGCGACAGGTAATCCGGGTCGCGCGGTGAGGTGCGATAGCCGTTCCAGGTGGCCGTGCCGTACATGCGGATCAGGCCATCGGCAACGGCGGCCTCCAGCGCCGCGAAGGCCGCCCGCAGCCGCTGCTGGAACTCAGCGCGGGGGATGCGGCGAAGCTGGCTTTCGGGGTTGTGGACGTAGTAGATGTCAATGCACTCCAGCCCCAGGTTGCGCCGGCTCTGCTCAAGCTGGTGGCGCAGGTAAGCCGGGGTGATGCAATGCCCGTCCACGAAATCCTCAAGGCGGGCGATGCCGGGCCGGATAAAGGTCTCCTGGATGTAGCCATGTGGGTCGGTGGGGAAGCCACCGTCGAAGGGGACATAGCCGCCTTTGGTGGCGATGACGATCTCACTGCGCAGGATGCGGGCTTCCCTACCCTCCCTCTGGAACAGATCGCGCAAAGCCAGGCCGATGGCGCGTTCACTGCGCTGGAAGCGGTAGTTGATGGCCGTATCAATGACGTTACAGCCCAGGCTGATGGCCCGCGTCACGGCGGCACGATAGGCCGCATCGGTGGCCTCATCGGGCTCGCCCAGATAGGTGCCCAGGCCGATGGACGAAAGCCACAGGCCCTGAGCCTGGCGGAAGTGGCCGTCGCCGGCCCGGCCGGCGAAGCGGGCGGCATAGCGGGCGGTGCCGGCGGGTGTCGCATACCGAAGCAAGCTTACCGGTCCTGCAACGCGGCCACGCCCGGCAGCGAGATGCCTTCGAGGAACTCCAGGCTGGCTCCGCCGCCCGTCGAGATATGGGTCATCTTATCTGCCAGGCCGGCCTGCTCCACCGCCGCCGCCGAATCGCCGCCGCCGATGATCGTCGTCGCGCCGCTCTCGGCCAGGGCGCGGGCGATGGCGAATGTGCCGGTGGCGAAGCGCGGGAACTCGAACACGCCCATTGGCCCATTCCATACCACCAGCTTCACGCCCTGCAACGCCCGGGTGAAGCGCGCCACCGTGTCCGGGCCGATGTCGAGGATGCGCCAGCCGGCCGGCACTGCGTCCACGCTCACGGTGCGCGCCTCAGCGGCCGCGTCGAAGCGATCACCGATGACTGCATCAACCGGCAGGGCGATCTTGCCGGCGCTGCTCTGTAACAGCTCACGGGCGACATCCAGGCTGCCGTCCTCCACCAACGAGTCGCCCACCGCATAGCCCTGGGCCTTCAGGAAGGTATTGGCCATGCCGCCGCCGATAAGCAGGCGGTCCACCTTCGTCAGCAGGTTCCGGATCACGCCGATCTTGTCGGAGATCTTGGCTCCACCCAGGATGGCGATGAAAGGATGGTCCGGGTTCTCCAGGGCCCGCCCCAGGAAATCCAGCTCTTTCTCCATCAAGAAGCCGGCGACGGCCGGTAAGTAGTGGGCCACGCCCTCGGTCGAGGCATGGGCCCGGTGGGCCGAGCCGAAGGCATCGTTGACGTACACATCGGCCAACGCCGCCAGTTGGCGGGCGAACGCCGGGTCATTCTTCTCTTCTTCTTTGTGGAAGCGGGTATTTTCCAGGAGCAGCACGTCGCCCGGCTTGAGCGCGGCCACGGCCGCCTCGACCTCCGGCCCAACGCAGTCGCCGGTCTTGGCGACCGGCTGCTTGAGCAGATCGCCCAGTCGCCGCGCTACGGGGTCCATGCGGAACTCCGGCTGCGGCCCCCCCTTAGGCCGCCCCAGGTGTGAGCACAGGATGACCCTGGCCCCGTGATCGATCAGATAGCGGATCGTGGGCAGGGCAGCGCGGATGCGGGTATCGTCGGTCACCTGGCCGTCCTTGAGCGGCACGTTGAAGTCAACACGCACCAGGACGCGCTTGCCACGCACGTCAATATCGCGAACGGTCTTTTTGTTCATATTCGGCTCCCAGTAAGGACGGAGGACGGAAGACCATCGTTCGTCCTCCGTCTTCCGTCGGCTGTTAGAGCTTCTGGGCAATGCGATAGGCCAGGTCGGCCGTGCGCACTGAGTAGCCCCACTCGTTATCGTACCAGGCCCCGATCTTGCACAGGGTCCCGCCCATGACCTGGGTCAGACCGGCATCCACGATGGACGAGCGGCTGTCGCCCTTGAAATCCATCGAGACGAGCGGCTCGTCGCTGACGCCCAGGATGCCCTCCATCGGGCCGGCGGCAGCGCGGCGGAAGGCATCGTTGATCTCTTCCTTGGTCGTTTCGCGCTTGAGCAGGATGGTGAAGTCATTGATCGAGACCGTTGGCACGGGCACGCGCAGGGCATAGCCATCGAACTTGCCCTTCAACTCGGGGATGACCAGAGCCACCGCCTTAGCCGCGCCGGTGGTCGTCGGAATGATGCTGAGAGCGGCGGCACGTGCCCGCCGCAGGTCCTTGTGCGGCAGGTCCAGGATACGCTGATCGTTAGTGTAGGCGTGGATGGTCGTCAACAGCCCCCGTTCGATGCCGAAGGTGTCGTTCAGCACCTTGGCCAGCGGCGCCAGGCCGTTGGTCGTGCACGAGGCGTTGGAGATGATGTGGTGCCGCGCCGGGTCGTACATCTCCCAGTTCACGCCCAGGACAATGGTGATATCCTCGTTCTTGGCCGGGGCACTGATGATGACCTTCTTGGCACCGCCGCCATCAATGTGACCACGCGCCTTGGTGGCGTCAGTGAACAGGCCGGTGCTCTCGATCACGATGTCCACGCCCAGGTCGCCCCACTTGACGCCGCCGGGGGCCTCCTTGTTGGCGAAGACGCGGATCTCGTGCCCGTCCACCACCAGCCGGTCGGCTGAGACCTCGACTCGACCGGGGAAATGGCCGTAGTTCGAGTCATACTTAAGCAAGTGGGCCAGCGTTGGGGCGTCGGTGATGTCGTTGACTGCGACGATTTCCAGGTCGTTGGCATACCGTTCGCGCACTGCCTTCAAGACCTGCCGGCCGATGCGCCCGAAGCCGTTGATTCCGATTCGTGTTGTCATGGAGTTTCTCCTTTCTGGTTTCCCAGATCATCTTCATTGGTATGGGCCATTCCTTCACACAGTTCCATCAGCGCCTGGGCCAGCTTGGCGCTGTCGTGGCGCCAGGGACGGGCCGGGTCCACCAGGTCAGCAGCGACCAGGCGCAGGCCGCCGTTAAGCGCCGTTCCCGGTCGGACGTACTGGATGTGGGCCTGCGCTGGCAGCGGCAGACTCAGATTGTTGTTGACCAGGACGGCTGTCACCAGCCCCGGCCCGACATGGCGAGAGATCGCAGCGACGTGGTCGTGTACCGTGTAGCCGTCGGTCTCGCCGCGTTGGGTGGCGATGTTGCATACATAGACCTTGACAGCGCGGCTGGCGCGGATCGCCTGAGTAATATCGGGGATGAGCAGGTTGGGCAGGATGCTGGTATAGAGGCTGCCGGGGCCGATGGCGATGAGATCGGCGGCTAGGAGCGTTCGTACCGCCATGGGGTAAGCGCGGACATGATCAGGTTGCAAGAAGACCCGTTCAATCGTCCCGGTGGCCTTCGGAATACGCGACTCACCGGCGACGCGGTTCAGGCGCTGGGTCTCGCGCTCTTCGCGCAGTTCAGCGCACAGGGTCACGTCCTGCAATGTCGCCGGCAGGATGCGGCCCTGGATAGCCAGAATACGGCCCGATTCGAGGATGCCCTTCTCAAAGCTGCCGGTAATGGCGGCCATGGCGGCGATGAACAGGTTGCCGAAGCTATGGCCCTCCAGCCCTTCGCCCTCCGTGAAGCGGTACTGGAATAGTTGCGTCATCAGCGCCTCGTCGTCGGCCAGGGCTGCCAGGCACTGGCGCAGGTCGCCCGGGGGCAGTACGCCCAGCTCACGCCGCAGCCGGCCGGACGAGCCGCCATCGTCAGCGACGGTGACGATGGCGGTGATATTGCTGGTATGGGCCTTGAGCCCGCGCAGCAGCGTCGAGAGGCCGGTGCCGCCGCCAATGGCGACAATGCGGGGGCCATGTTGACGCGGGCGATGGCGGTAGGGCATATCACTCATCGTTCATCTCACGGCCGCAGGATGGGAGCCAAGGACAGGCGAGAGTCTATCATGGTCAATCACACAGCAGATGGCAGAGCCGGCCACCGGCTGGGGGTTATTCTAGCTGAAATGGTAAGGCGTGTCAATGCGCCTATAGACCACCCTAGAGCATGTTATGTACTTTGGGCCGGTTGGGGTAGGCTCAAGATGATGAACCGAAAAGCTTATCCAATTATCGATCTGCACGCAAGTCATCCAAAATCCGCTGAGCAGATAAGCGGCCAGAAATCATTGCCGTGGGCACCCCCGTGCCGGGGTGTGTGCTTGCGCCTGTAAAATACACATTGTGGTAGCGCGGATGTCGGTTGGAGGGCCTGGAGAATCGCTTGCGTGACAGTGCCTTGATCATCCCGTCCTGCGGCAGCAGATTCTGATAAACATAGGGCAGGTCCGCATTGGCAAGGACCACATCCGCATCAAGGCGCAGCCCATCTGCAAGAAGAACGCCTCGGGCGTGTGTCGAATGTACATCAATCCGTTCCATGGCCGAGTTAAAGATGAATTCCACGCGGCGACGGCACGTCAACACAGCGCCCGCTTCTTGCGCTATACCGAGGTCATGGAATTTCTATTCGAGAGCGATAAGGTGGCTGGCGTCCGGCTGCAAGATCACCTCAGCGGCCAGATCTACAACGTTAAAGGGGATATCGTTGTTAACGCGGCTGGCCCCTGGTCAGACAAGATCGCGGCGTTAGCAGGCATCCGCATTCCGCTGGCACTCAGTCCAGGAATCCATGTGATCATCGGTAAGCGTTTTACCCATCGCGTGATCAATCGCATGCACAAGCCATCCAGCGGCGATGTGGCCGTGCCGCATCGCAACACGACCATTATCGGTACCACCTCCTGGACCGTGCAAGACTGCAATTATCTCTACATCCCGCCTGACCATATCCAGCAGATGCTGGATAGTGGGTGCGCACTTGTGCCTGCCATCGCAAAGTATCCGATTTACGCGATCAATGCGGCAGCCCGTCCCTTGATCGCGGCGGCGGGCGCCAGCGAGCGCGAACTGAGCCGCACATTCCAATGCTTTGACCACGCCGAACGCGACAATGTAGACGGATTCGTTACTATTACAGGAGGCAAGCTGGTCACCGCGCGCATTATGGCTGAGAAGATTAGCGACCTTGTCTGCCGGAAGCTCGGCATTAATGTGCCGTGCCAGACGCGATCGTTTCCTTTGATTTCATTTCGCCGCTTCTATGCACCCTGAGCACACGCAGCATTCATCCTGTGGCCAGTGATGTGCCCTGCCCGCCTGCTGAAGTAGCCAAATACGTCATTCTGCATATTGTACTCATGCCCTGGAGATGGCACATTAGACCGCGTGTTTGAACGGCTCGTGCTGGTCTGGTAATTGAAATGCACCTGGCTTCAGCCGCGTGCCGCGTTTGTGCCGGTTGACACACAGCCTGCGTCAGGCTATAATGCGCTTCCCCAGTCGGATAGGGCCACTGGGGTGAAGGAGGTTGGAAGAGCGTGACTAACCAAGTCGAGCAGGCCGGGCCGGGCGATCAGCCCAACCGCCCTCAGGAAATCAAACCCAAGACACAACTCCAGGGCACCGTCACCAAGGTCGAGCTATACGGCGCATTTGTAGATATCGGCACCGGCCAGGACGCCTGGCTGCATATCTCGCGCGTGCGCGAAGAGCCGATCAATCGCCTCTCAGATGTCCTCCAGGAAGGCCAGCCGGTTACGGTCTGGGTCCACCGCATTGACCCAAAGACCAAACGGGTAGACCTGACTATGATCAAGCCAGTGGGCGTCACCTGGGGCGAACTCAAGCGCGATCAGGTCTACACCGGGACCGTAACGCGCCTGGAGAAGTTCGGGGTCTTCGTTGACATCGGTGCCGAACGGCCGGGATTGGTGCACGTCAGTGAGATGTCACGTGGCTACGTCGGAGACCCCAGCGAGCTTGTCAAAGTGGGCGACCAGGTTCAGGTCAAGGTGAAGGACTTTGACCGCCGCAAGCGCCGCATTGACCTCTCGATGAAGGAGATCGATAAAGAGAAGGAAGTCGTCGAGAGCGCGGATGAGGCCGAGGAGAACTTGCCCACTGCGATGGAGATCGCGTTGCGCCAGGCGATGGCCGGGCAAAAGTCCGGCCAGGGGGGGCCAGCCCGATCAGGGGGGAAAGGAGAGCGCTCTCACCGCCAGGAGCAAGAAGATATCCTACGGCGCACTCTCCAGCAGCGCGGCGGCCGGCGTTAGCCCAGTGCGTGGAGCGCAGAGCCCTCCCCCTACGCTCCACGCCTAATACTCTTCATCATCCCAATCCTCATCTTCCTCGTCGTCCTCATAGAGGTCCTCCTCTTCCTCTTCCCATTCCTCTTCTTCTTCGAACAACTCCTCGTCTTCCCAGTCTTCCTCTTCGTCCACCGGCAGCTCATCATAACGGGTGTAGGTCAGGCAGCCCATCTCCGGATCAAGTTCGATCTCGGCCGTGCTGCAGTAGCCATCCTCCAGAAAAACACAATCCTCATAGCGACAACGAATGCGTGGCATACTCTCTCCTCTTGATCTAGAATATCCCTTCGGGCCAATCGATCATTTGCGCCCACAGCGTCGCTCCCGCCGGCACTTCCCGCACCCCGGCCGGGATGACCAGCAGCGCGTTAGCCCGCACCAGCGACGTCAACACACCGGAGCTTTGGGGGCCGGTGAGCACGGCATGGTAGCGGCCTTCGCGGCGCGTGACCACCGCCCGCAGGTAACTCTCGCGTCCGTCGGAACGGACGGGTTCGTCCAGCATGACTTCGACGCGGGGCCGCGTTAATTCACGCCGACCACCCATTTTCAGGATCGCCGGCCGGGCAAATACTTCGAAAGCGACTGCCGCCGACACCGGGTTGCCCGGCAACCCCAGGAAAGGCACACCACCGATGCGAGCGAAAGCCAGCGGTTTGCCGGGGCGCATATTCACACGCCAGAAGCCCAGTTCGCCTTCGGCCTCCAGCACGGCTTTGACTACGTCGTAGGCGCCGACGGACACACCGGCTGAACTGAGAAACAGGTCGGCCCCTTGCGCCAGCCCGGCATGTAGCTTCTGCCTGACATCCTCCAGGAAATCGCGGGCGATGCCCAGGCGCAGCGGCAGTCCGCCTGCTGCCTCGACCAATGCCGCCAGCGTATAGCTGTTGGCATCGTGAATCTGGCCGGGCCCCAGGGGCGCATTGATCTCAACCAGCTCATCGCCGGTCGCCAGGATGGCGATGTGCGGCCGGCGCACGACGCGCACACGTGGCTGCCCCAGCGCTGCCAGGACACCGATCTCCTGCGGGCGCAACCTGGCACCCGTTCGCAGGACCGTCTCTCCCTGCCGGATATCTTCACCCGCCGGGCGGATGTGCGCCTGGGGCGCGGCCGGCCGGAAAATGTGCACGCGCTCCGGCAAGGGCCGCTCAGCCTGCTTCCAGGACTCGTCCGTCGCCTCGACCGGCACGACTGCATCGGCCCCCGGCGGCAGCGGCGCCCCCGTCATGATGCGGCTGGCACTGCCCGGCCCGACGATGACCGCCTGCGTCGCCCCCGCCGCCACATCGGCGATGACGCGTAATTCAATCGGGTGCTCAGGGCTGGCTCCGGCGGTGTCGGCGGCGCGCACGGCATAGCCGTCCATGGCCGAATTGGGGAAGGGGGGCACATCGAACGGCGCGACAATGTCCTCAGCCAGGACACGGCCCAGCGCGGTGGTCGTATCAACTTCTTCGCCGTCCAGTACGGCGACGGCGGTCAGGATGCGTTGAAGCGCCGCTTCGACGCTCAGCAGCGTATCACCGGCATCTACCTGCCCACTCATCGAGGACAGTGTACCACAAAAAAAATGCGCTAGTCAATAGGTAGGCCTGTTTGTCAGCGGGTCGTCGTGCCTCTTCATGACTACTGAAATGCACTCCCCTTCACAAGGGGGTTTGACCCGCCGCCCCCTCCCCACTATAATATCTTTGAGCACTCAGCAGCCAGCAGCCTGACAGCCATCACCTGTCAGCCTCGGACCGATATAGATATTTCAAGGAGATGAGCCATGACCACTTTTAAGATTACCTACGCCACGATGTCTGCCCAGAGCGATGAATTGCACCAGGCCTTTGACGTGGCTTTGGGGCGCGTGCGTGAGGAGCTGGGCGAACATCACCCGATTTACATCAACCATGAACCGCGCTGGTCGGCAGAGACCTTCCCCGACATCAGCCCGATCAACACCAACTGGGTCCTGGGCCACTTTCAGAAGGGCAGCCGCCAGGACGCTAAGGACGCCATCGCCGCGGCCAAAGCCGCTTTCCACGGCTGGAGCCACACCCCCTGGCAGGAGCGCGTGTCGCTCCTGCGCCGTGCGGCCGATCTGATCAGCGAGCGCCGCTACGACATCGCCGCGCTGATGAGCCTCGAGGTCGGCAAGAACCGGCTGGAGTCTCTGGGCGATGTCGAGGAGACCGCCGATCTCATCCGCTACTATTGCCAGATGATGGAGGACAACCACGGTTTCGACCGGCCGATGGGCCAGCTCTCGCCTAACGAGAAAACCCGCTCAGTGCTAAGGCCATATGGGGTATGGGTGGTGATCTCACCCTTCAACTTCCCCTTCGCCCTGGCCGGTGGCCCGGCCGGCGGTGCGCTCGTCGCCGGCAACACAGTCGTCTTCAAACCCGCCAGCGATACCCCTTACACCGGCTTGAAACTATATGAGATTTTCAGGGACGCCGGCCTGCCGGCGGGCGTGTTCAACTTCATCACCGGCCCCGGGGGTACCGTCGGCGATGAACTGGTCAGCAACCCCGACGTCTCCGGTGTCACCTTCACCGGCTCCTATCAGGTCGGTTTTGACATCTTCCGCCACTTCAGTGTCAAGCACCCGCGCCCCTGCATCGCCGAGATGGGCGGCAAGAACCCGGTGATCGTCAGCCGTCATGCCGACCTGGAAGAGGCCGCCGAGGGCGTGATGCGCTCGGCTTTCGGCCTGCAGGGGCAGAAGTGCAGCGCCGCCTCCCGTGTCTATATCGAGCGCCCGGTTAAGGAGAAGTTCACCGGGCTTCTGCTGGAGAAGACGCGCAAGATCGTGATCGGCGACCCCAGCCAGCGCGACGTATACCTGGGGCCGGTGATCAACCGGAACGCCTATAACAATTTCCAGGAGTACACTGAAATCGCCCGGCGCGACGGGGAGGTGTTGCACGGTGGCACGACCCTCACCGAGGGCGACCTGGCCCAGGGGTACTTCGTCGCCCCGACGATCGTTGACCGCCTGCCCAAAGACCATGCCTTCTTCTACGATGAGTTGTTCCTGCCCATCGTCAGCCTGGCGACGGTGGACTCGCTGGATGAAGCCATGCAGCGCGCCAATGACTCGCTCTACGGCCTGACGGCTGGCTTTTACAGCGAAGACAAGGACGAGATCAACTGGTTCCTGGATAACATTGAAGCCGGTGTCGTCTATGTCAACCGCCGCGCGGGCGCGACCACCGGTGCCTGGCCGGGGGTCCAACCCTTCGGCGGCTGGAAGGGCTCCGGCTCGACCGGCAAGTCGGGCGGCGGGTTATATTACGTGCAGCAGTACATGCACGAGCAGAGCCAGACGATCGTCGAATGACCCCTCGCGACGCTCAGGGCAAGCTCTACCGTTACACCGTTCTGGGCGCAGGCCGCCAGGGCACCGCCGCCGCCTATGACCTGGCAAAGTTCGGCGCGGCTGAAGAAGTCGTCCTGGCTGACCTGCATTTCCGGGCGGCTGAGGCCGCCGCCGACCGCGTCAACCGGCTGCTGCAGACGCATGTCGTCCGCCCGGCACGGTTGGATGTGACTCATCACGCCGCGCTCGTCGGGCTCATCCGCGGGCGCGACGCCGTCGTCAGCGCTGTCCCCTACTACCTTAATCTCGACCTGGCGCGGGCGGCGATTGAGGCCGGTGCTAACTTCTGCGACATGGGCGGGAACACCGACATCGTCCGGCAGGAACTGGCGCTGGACGACCAGGCCGACCGCGCCGGCATCTCAATTATCCCGGATTGTGGCATGGGGCCGGGGATGGGCAATACCCTGGCGGTCTACGCCATGAGCCGGCTCGACCGGCCCCGCCATGTCACCATCTACGATGGCGGTTTGCCGCAACAACCTCAGCCGCCCTGGAACTACCAGCTCACCTTCAGTATTGAGGGATTGACCAACGAATACTACGGCACCACCGTCTTCCTGCGCGGCGGCCAGCTCGTCGAGGTGGCGGCTCTGGCGGACCCGGAGGAAGTGGACTTTCCGCCGCCGTTGGGCCGACTCGAAGCGCGTGTCACCACTGGCGGCGTCTCGACCGCGCCCTGGACCTTCTACGGCACACTGGAGACCTACGAACTGAAGACGGTGCGCTACCCCGGCCATTGGGCCCAGATCAAAGCCTTCGCCGACCTGGGGCTGTTCGAGCTGAAGCCGGTCCGCGTCGGCGACCAGGAGATCGTGCCGCGCCAGGTGTTCCAGGCCCTGTTCGAGCCCCAGGTCAGGGCCCCGCTTGTGCGCGATGTGGGCGTGATCCGCATCTGGGCGCGGGGCGAGAAGGGCGGCAGCCCGGCCGAGGTCTGGGTGGATGTCATAGACTTCTATGATGAAGCCACGGGGTTCACCGCGATGGAGCGGCTGACCGGCTGGCACACCGCGATTGTGGCGCAGATGATGGCGCGCGGCCAGACGCCCCATGGCGCGGTGCCGCTCGAAGTGGCGGTCCCCGGCGAGAGTTTCGTCAGCGAGGCGAGGCGACGCGGGTTCAGGATCACGGAGAGAATTTGCATCGGGTAAACAAGGGTTCCCATGGAACAGGCGAGAGAACCATCCATAAGCCGGATTGCAGTTATCGGTAACTATCTACCACGACAATGCGGTATCGCCACCTTCACTACCGACTTGTGTGAGGCTATCGCCGCCGAGTACCCAAACGTCACCTGCTTCGCCCTACCGGTCAACGACACCGAAGCCGGCTACGCTTACCCGCCCCGCGTTCGCTTCGAACTGGCAGAAAACGACCTGTCTTCCTACCGGCGCGCGGCCGATTTCCTGAACATGAGTAACATCGATCTCGTCTGCTTGCAGCACGAGTACGGCATCTTCGGCGGCCCCGCCGGCAGCCACATCCTGGCCCTCTTGCGCGACCTGCGCATGCCCGTCGTCACTACCCTTCACACGATTCTGCGTGAACCCGATCCCATGCAACGCAAGGCGCTGGAGCAAATCGCGCAGCTATCGGACCGGCTGGTGGTGATGAGCCAGCACAGCATCGAATTCCTGCAAGAGATCTACCATGTACCGGAAGAGAAGATCGACCTGATCCCGCATGGTATTCCCGATGTGCCCTTCATGGACCCGAACTTCTATAAAGACCAGTTCGGTGTTGAGGGCAAGATGGTCCTGCTGACTTTCGGCCTGCTCTCCCCCGGCAAGGGGATCGAAAACGTGATCGAGGCTCTACCCGCTATCCTGGCCGAGTATCCCGATGTTGTATATATTGTCCTGGGGGCCACGCACCCTCATATCAGACGGCGCGAGGGGGAGTCGTACCGGCTCTTCCTGGAGCAATTGGCACGAGAGCGAGAGGTGGAGAAGAATGTCATCTTCCATAACCGCTTCGTCAGCCTGGAGGAATTGGTTGAATTCATTGGCGCAGCCGACATCTACATCACGCCTTATCTCAACCCGGCCCAGACGGTCTCAGGCACATTAGCCTACACAGTAGGCGCGGGCAAGGCGGTCATTTCCACCCCCTATTGGTACGCCCAGGAACTGCTGGCGGACGGGCGGGGGCTGCTCGTCCCCTTTGGCGACCCTCAGGCCATCGCCACCCAGGTGCTGTACCTGCTGAACAACAAAGCTGAGCGGCATGCTATGCGCAAACGCGCCTATCAATTAGGGCGAGAGATGATCTGGCCCAAGGTCGCCCGGCGCTATATGGAGAGCTTCGAGCGCGCCCGTGAGGAGCGTTCCCAGCATCCCCGGCCTGTGTTCACGGCCAGGGCGCTGGATAGTCGCCCTGGCGAACTGCCCATCCTTAAACTCGATCATGTGCGACGCCTGACCGACGACACGGGCATACTACAACACGCTATTTTCAGCGTCCCTAATTACGCCGAGGGCTACACCACCGATGATAACGCCCGTGCCCTCATCTTGACCACCTTACTGGAAGAGATGGGCGAAGAGATGGCTGGGGAAGTGGATGGGTTGGCCTCACGCTATCTGGCCTTTCTGTGGTACGCGTTCCATCCGGCGACCGGACGCTTCCGCAACTTCTTGTCATATGATCGGCGTTGGCTGGAGGAAGTCGGCTCGGAGGACAGCCATGGGCGGGCGCTATGGGCGTTGGGCACGGTGTTGGGGCGTTCGGAGCGCCGGGGACCACGCGGTCTGGCCGGCCGGTTGTTCGAACAGGCCCTGCCGGCGGCTTTGGAGTTCACGAGCCCTCGAGCGTGGGCTTTTACCCTGATCGGCGTTCAGGAGTACTTGAGGCGATTTTATGGCGACAGAGCCGCTCAGCATGTCCGGGAAGTCCTGGCCGAACGGCTGATGGAGCTGTATCGCAACACCAGTTCTCCGGATTGGCCCTGGTTTGAGGATAGTCTGACCTACTGCAACGCCAGGTTACCCCAAGCGTTGTTGCTCTGCGGGCAGTGGATGCGGCGGGGCGACATGATGGCAGTAGGCCTCAACAGCCTCGAATGGTTGGTGTCTCTCCAGCGGTCGGACCAGGGACATTTTGTCCCCATCGGTTCTAACGGCTTCTATCGCCGCGGAGGAGAGAGAGCGCGCTTCGACCAGCAACCCGTCGAAGCCCACGGTATGGTCTCGGCCTGCCTTGAGGCCTACCGGATGACCGGCGAGCCGCGCTGGCGCAAAGAAGCCCAGCGTGCCTTTGACTGGTTCCTGGGGCGCAACGATCTGCGTGCCCCTCTCTACGATCCGACCACAGGCGGTTGCCGGGATGCGTTACACGCTGACCGGCTGAACCAGAATCAGGGTGCCGAGTCCACGCTGGCATTTCTGCTTTCGTTAGTGGAAATGCGACTGTCTGAGAACATTCTCAACCTTGCTGAACAAGCCATCTCTTCCAACGCATAGGGTACGAAAGTCGTATGTACGAAGAGCTGCTTCACCGACACCCACGCAATCCCATCCTCACGGCTGCGGACTGGCCCTACCCGGCCAACACCGTCTTCAACGCGGGGGCGACGCTTCTGCCTGACGGCACGACCCTGTTGCTTTGCCGTGTCGAGGACCGGCGCGGCCACTCTCATCTCTGCGCCGCCCGCTCCAAAAACGGTGTGGACGAATGGCAGATTGACCCTCAGCCCACCTTGATGCCCGATCCCGAAAACTACCCCGAAGAAGTATGGGGCATCGAGGACCCACGCATCACCTACATCTCGGAATTAGGCAAGTATGTCATCGCCTACGTGTCTTACTCGCGTGGCGGCCCGGGTGTCTCGCTGGCCGTTACCGAAGATTTCCAGCACTTCGAACGTCTGGGAGTAGTGATGCCGCCGGAGGATAAGGACGCAGCATTATTGCCACGGCGCATTGATGGGCATTGGGCCTTGATCCATCGGCCCGTGACCGCCCTGGGGGCCCATATGTGGATCTCCTACTCGCCCGATCTGCGCTATTGGGGCAGGCATAGGCTGATCCTGGAGGCCCGGCGCGGTGCCTGGTGGGATGCCAACAAGATCGGCCTCTCGCCGCCACCCATCGAGACGGCTGCAGGCTGGCTCGTTCTTTATCACGGTGTGCGCCAGACAGCCTCAGGTGCCCTCTATCGGCTCGGCCTCGCCCTGTTTGATCTCGATCGGCCCGAACGTTGCCTGCGGCGTGGTGACACGTGGATTTTCGGGCCGGAAATGCCCTATGAACGCTACGGCGACGTGGGCAATGTTGTCTTCCCCTGTGGCTATACCATTGGCCCTGATGGAGATACCCTTAACCTTTACTATGGGGGAGCGGATACCTGTGTGGCGTTGGCCACTGCCAGTATCCGCTCCCTGCTGGACTGGCTGGACAGGCATGGTAAGCTGGATGTCAGTGGCGTAGACAAGTGGCATGAGGTCGAGCTGGCAAGCGAGGGGTGAGAGAACGGCAGGGAACTACCATTGGCTGCTTGGCTGGCGAGATGGCACAAATACAACTAACGAGCGCACAAATGATAATCGTGCCCTGATGTGTCGTACCCTCTGGGCCTGTGCTCAATGCCAGACCTGTGGTATCATCTGCCTTCACGGCGTGCCCCTTGAGACGGTCACGGCAGCGTTGCGCCCGGAAGCAGGGCTGCGCGGGCTGAATTAGTGCTCAGCGTTCATATCACCGCAGAGCACGCACAGGGCGTAGAGAAAACCTAAAAAGCTCTGCGGCCCCCGGCGCTCTCAGCGGTAAACCAAAAAGAAGTAAACTGAGCGCCGCGCTGGAGCGGCCCGGCATAGCCCAGTTGTTCAACGTGTCCTCCGCTACCCAGACGGTCAGCCCCCCGCTTGATCAACGCCTGTTCGTATGCCGACCGGTTCCGAACAGGGCGACAGTTCTGCGATCTACTGAGACTGAGCGGCTAGGCCCCTGACCCAGGATTCCAGCCGGCGTATCAGCCGGCGCCAGGCTGAGCGCAGCGCTGCCAGCCAGTAGCCCACCTCGCGTGCCCGCTGCGACAGCGGCGAGGGCGGCGGCGGAGTCGGCACCCACTTGATGGCCGTCGCACCCCAGGTCAGCCCGGCGCCAAAGGCGACCAGCACAATGTAGTCATCGGGCTTAACCTTACCTGACTGAATGGCCTCACACAGTGCGATGGGGATCGAGGCGCTGGAGGTGTTGCCATAACGGTCCACATTAACGTAGACTCTGTCCATCGGTATCCCCAGGCTGCGGGCCGCGGCCTCGATGATGCGGATGTTGGCCTGATGGGGGATGATCAGGGCCACATCATTGAGGGTCAACCCGAGGTCCTCGACCACCGAGCGGGTGGCCTGGGTCATGACGCGCGTGGCAAAGCGGAAGACCTCCCGGCCGTTCATGTGGATCTTGTGCATGCCGTTGGCTACGGTCTCCGGGCTGGGTGGGAAGCGGCTGCCGCCGGCAGGCAGGGAGAGCAGTTCGCTGCCGGAGCCATCGGAACGCAGCAAGCCGGTGAGCACGCCACCGGGTGCGTTGCTGGCCCGCAGCACGACTGCCCCGGCGCCGTCGCCAAAGAGGACGCATGTCCCGCGGTCCTCCCAGTTGACGATGCGCGACAGCGTCTCGGAGCCAACCACGAGCACGGTATCGGCCGCACCGGAGACAATGGTCTGGGCGGCCAGGTTGAGCGCGTAGATGAAGCCGGTGCAGCCGGCACTCAGGTCAAAGGCACCGGCGTTGCTCGCTCCCAGCCAATCCTGCACCAGGCAGGCCGTGGCCGGGAACAGGTGCTCCGGCGTAGCCGTAGCGACAATGACCAGGTCCAGGTCAGCCGGATTAACATCGGCGACTTCGAGCGCACGCTTGGCAGCACGCAGCGCCAGCGTAGCCGTCGAATCCTTGGGGCCGGCAATGTGCCGTTCGCGGATGCCGGTGCGCTCACGGATCCACTGGTCGGAGGTGTCCACGATCTGCGAGATCTCGTCATTGGTCATCACCCGCGCCGGCACCTCCATGCCCCAGCCGATAATATGCGCATAGCGCAGCGCTGCCTTGCGCCCATTGCGCCCGTTCCTGCCCGGCCGGCCGTTCATTTTGCCTTGATTGGTTGCCATACCGCTCCTCACTACAGCGGCCAGTCATCTCTCCCTTTTCTCCCCCTCCCCGCCAGGGGAGGGGACGGGGGAGAGGTCGTCAGTTATCAGACATCTGACTACTGGCTACTGACGACTGTCTACAGCGCTCCGAACAGGAGCGACGCATTATGTCCGCCGAAGCCGAAGGAATTGGACATTACCAGCCGAACCCGCATATGGCGGGCGGTGTTTGGAATGTAGTCCAGGTCGCATTCCGGGTCTGGGTACTCATAGTTAATGGTCGGCGGCAGCACGCCGGTTTGGAGAGCCTTAACGCAGATGACCGCCTCGACCGCGCCGGCCGCGCCCAGAAGGTGGCCATGCATGGATTTAGTCGAGCTGATGGGCAGATCGTAGGCGCGCTCGCCGAAGACCTTCTTGATCGCCTGGGTCTCAGTCTTGTCGTTCAGAATCGTGCTTGTGCCGTGAGCGTTAATATAGCCGACCGCCTCCGGCGGCAGACCGGCATCGGCCAACGCCAGCCGCATGGCGCGGGCCGCTCCATCGCCAGTTTCGTCGGGTGCGGTAATATGAAAGGCATCGGCGCTGGCACCGTAGCCCAGCACCTCAGCATAAATATGCGCATCGCGCGCCTGGGCGTGCTCCAGCGCCTCCAGCACCAGAATGGCCGCCCCCTCGCCCATCACAAAGCCGTCGCGCTGAGCATCGAAGGGCCGCGAGGCGCGCTCGGGCGCGTCGTTGCGGGTGGAGACGGCGCCCATCACATTGAAGCCGGCCAGCGCCACCGGCACGATGCCGGCCTCGGCACCACCGGCCAGGATCACATCGGCCGCACCGCGGCGGATCATCTCCGTTGCCTCGCCGATCGCGTTGGCACTGGAGGCGCAGGCCGAAGTCACGCACATATTGGGCCCTTTGAGGCCGAAGGCGATGGCGACCTGACCGGCGGCGGTATCGGGAAGCATCATGGGGACGAAGAAGGGACTAACCCGGCCGGGGCCACGTTCGCGCATGACGTCAACGCTCGCCGTGATCGTGCCAATACCGCCGATGCCGGAGCCGATGATTACCCCGATGTTGTTGCGGTCCTCATGGTCGAGAGCCAGGCAGGCATCCTGAAGCGCCTGCTGGCTGGCGACGACGGCGAATTGGGTGAAGCGGTCCATGCGGCGGGCCTCTTTTCGCCCCAGATGCGCTTCCGGATCGAACCCCTTCACCTCGGCTGCGAATTGCGTGCTGAAAGGCGTTGGGTCGAAGAGGGTAATGCGAGCTACGCCGCTCTTGCCGGCGACGCACGTCTCCCAGGTGGTGGCAACATCATTTCCCAAAGGGGTTATTGCGCCCAGGCCGGTGATGACCACCCGCCGGCGTGGCCGCGATCCGTTGTCCGATCGCATGGGTCTCTCCTTGAGCCATACAACACGTCAGGCCATGAGAAGATACGGCCCGTTTACACCTGCCGGGCTTCGCCACCCGGCAACTCAGATTGGCGCATCCCGCCCCCTCTCGTTATACTGTAACTTGAGTGCTCACGAGGAGGGGGAAGATGTCTATATCCTGGTATGACACCTTGAGAAACGTGCATGGGCTGGTCCGCTGGCTGATCCTGCTGATCGGCGTTCTCACTCTACTCAAGGCGGCTTATAGCCTGGTGAGCCGGGCCGCTTACGGGCGGGCAGACCGTGGGCTCATGGCTGCATACAGCGGTGCACTCGATCTGCAGGGCCTGCTAGGTCTTATCCTTCTGATCTGGGGGGGACTTGCCCCACCGCCAGGGCTGGCACTGCCTGGACTGACGACGCGGGTGATACACGCGCTCATCCAGACCGCCGCCATCGCCATCGCCCACCAGAGCCCGCGTTGGCGCGATGCCCCTGACCGCCTGCGCCATCAGACCCAACTGGGCCTGCTGGTCGTTTCGCTGGTTCTCATCCTGGTGGGCGTTCTCATCATTACACGCTAAGATACGCCGACCTTCTTCCGATGTCCTATGCTGGCTGTGTTATAATAACCAGGAAAACCCATTATAACACGAGGACGATTGAATGGCAACGGACATCGAGATCCGCCCGCTCAGGACGGTTGAAGAAGCCCGCCAGTGTGAGGAACTGCAGCGCCTGGCCTGGGGCATGGACGATCTGGAAGTGGTGCCGCTCTCGATGCTGATCACCGCCGCCAAGAACGGGGGACAGTTGCTGGGCGCTTATGAGGGCGGGCGGCTGATCGGCTTCACCTTTGGCTTCCTGGGGGCGCGATCGGCCCAACAGCCGGGCCTGCCGGTGCGCCATCGCCTCAAGCTGTGCTCGCACATGACCGCCGTCCTGCCGGAGTACCGTGACCGCGGGATAGGCTATGCCCTGAAGCTGGCCCAGCGCGACCACGCCCTGGACCTGGGGCTCGATCTGGTGACCTGGACATATGATCCGCTGGAGGGACGCAACGCCGCGCTCAACATCGGCAAACTGGGCGCGGTGTGCAACACCTACCTGCGCAACATCTACGGCGAGATGAACGACGCCCTCAACGCCGGCCTGCCGACCGACCGCTTCCAGGTGGACTGGTGGATCGCCAGCCAGCGGGTCAAAATACGCCTGTCGGGCCAGCGCCCGCGCCTGAGCTATGACCTGGTGACCTCTGGCGGGGCGCAGATCCTTAGCCTGGCGGCCTTCGCCAGCGACGGCACACCCTGGCCGAGCGCCTGGGAGCAGCCGACGGGTCTGATGGTCCTTGTTGAGATACCGGCCAACTTTCAGGCGATCAAGCGCCACGATATTGCGCTGGCCCACGCCTGGCGCCAGCATGCGCGTGACTTATTTGAGGCCTGCTTCGCGGCGGGCTACATCGTCACCGACTTCCTCCATGAGACTGTGGCCGGTTGGCCGCGCAACTTCTATATCTTGACACGGCAGGAGGACCAGAGCCAAACGTGAAACGTCACGGCCAGCAGGCGTCCCATGAGGAATGATGTTTCACGTTCTATGAGGTGATCATATGCGCATCGAACGCATCGAACTCTACCATATCAACATGCCCCTGGTCGCTCCGTTCCAGACCAGCCGCTGGATCGAGACCGAGCGGGCTGTGCCGCTGGTAGCTGTGTATAGTGAGGGGCTGGTGGGGTGGGGCGAGTGCGTCGCCTCGAATGGCCCCTGGTACTCCTACGAGACCGACGAGACGGCCTGGCTCATCCTGAGCCGGTATCTGATCCCGATGGTGCTGGGCCAGGATATTACCGATCCGAGCCAGCCCTCGCGGCTGACCGCCCGCGTGCGCGGCCACAACATGGCCAAGGCCGGGCTGGAGATGGCCATCTGGGACCTGCTGGCCCAGGCGCAGGGGGTCTCGCTCTCACACCTGCTGGGCGGCGAGCGTGATCGGGTGGATGTCGGGGTCAGCGTCGGCATCCAGCCCTCGCTGGCAGCGACGCTGGCGACCATCCGGGGCTACCTGGACGCGGGCTATCGGCGCATCAAGATCAAGATCAAGCCCGGTTGGGACGTGGAAGTGGTGCGGGCCATCCGCCGCGAGTTCGGCGACATCCGCCTCCAGGTAGATGCCAACTCCGCCTACCGCTTGGAGGACGCCGTGCCTGCCTTTCAGGCCATGGACGACCAGGGGTTATTGCTGATCGAGCAGCCTCTGGGCGAGGATGACATCCTCGATCATGCCAAGCTCCAGCCGCAACTACGCACGCCCCTGTGCCTGGATGAGAGCATCCATAGCCTTGACCATGCCCGCTGGGCGCTGGAGACCGGTGCCTGTCGGGTGATCAACATCAAGGCGGGGCGCGTCGGCGGGCTCTGGGTCAGCCGCAATATCCACGACCTGTGCCAGGCCCAAGGCGTGCCCGTCTGGTGCGGTGGCATGCTGGAGACCGGCATCGGCCGGGCGGCCAATGTCGCGCTGGCGAGCCTGCCGAATTTCCGCCTGCCCGGCGACATCTCGGCCAGCGACCGCTATTACCATGAAGACCTGATCGATCCCCCCTTCCAGCTCAACCCTGATAGCACGTTGACCGTTCCAGCCGGCCCCGGCCTGGGCGTGCGGCCGGTGCCAACGCGCCTGGAGAAGGTAACCCTGCGCCGGGCGGAATTCAGCCACCGTGAGCCGTAGCAGGCTACGTCATTTGTCGCAGGCCCTGCATCTTTTGACTTAGAAGAGACCGCTTACGAAGCGGTCTTTTGTTTTAGGCGGGAACCGTCCTCCGGCCGATGTCTTCGGGGTCGAAGCACGATAGGATGGGGTTGATAGTGTGACCAAATGAAGAACGGCATTCTGGTGCTGATTGTGGCCCGGCCGGGCCCATTGCGCGACGGCTTGCGGGCCTTGTTGACCGCGATCCCTCAGATAGATAAGATCGTTCAGGCAGATGATATGCCGGCGGCGCTGGACGTGATCGCCGAACACCGCCCGGCCCTGGTGCTGGTGGATTGCATCCCGCGCAGCGATGAATGGTGCACCGCGGTCAGGCGGGTGAAGGTCGAGTCGCCCCAGACCCGGACCATCGCCCTGGCTGAAGATGTGCAGCAGCAGCAAGCGGCTCAGGCCATGGCTGATGTCGTATTGCTCAAGGGGGCCCCAGCCGCCGAACTCTATGCCACTCTGGAGCGGCTGCTGCCCCAGACGGGCTAGTTTCCTCTCAGAGCTGCTCTAGGGCCTGGCTCTCTCAGCCCGGAGCTTCTAGTTCAGGGCGGCTACGCTCAGGGCGACAAACTTGCCCCCAGACTGAAATATACCCCCTTCCTGGGCAGACAAGACAATAGCGAGACATAAGGATATAATGGTGACTCCTGAGTAACCCCCCATCTGATGAGGGTATCCTTAAGCTATGGACAATTTCATCAACCCGACTCGCAGGCCGATCAAGCGCAATGGCGCCGAGCACAATATACGGCTGATTCTGGTGAGTTTCGCTGCCTCGGTGATCCTGACGCGGCTGTCGCTCAGCCTCGCCGGCTATCCTCAGCTTGGCAGGGGCACGCTGCATATCGCCCACGTGCTATGGGGTGGCCTATTGCTCTTCATTGCCTCCGTGCTGCTGTTGATTCTGGCCAATCGCTGGGCCTACAGCGCCAGCGCGGTGCTCAGCGGAGTGGGAGTCGGGCTGTTTATTGACGAGGTCGGCAAGTTCATCACGCGCAGCAACGACTACTTCTATCCGGCAGCCGCGCCCATCATCTACGCCTTCTTTCTGCTCACCCTCTTGCTCTACCTGGACATCCGGCGTCCACCGCAGTGGGATGCCCGCGCCGAGATGTATCGTGCCCTCGAAGCGTTGCAGGAGGTGCTGGACCATGACCTGGAGGCACACGAGCGCGCCGACCTCCAAGCCCGGCTCCGTCGCGTCCTCCACCAGGCCGACCAGCCGGACCTGGTGCGATTGGCGTCTGTGCTCCTGAACTTCCTCGGTTCTCAATCACTCCATCTGGCTCCAGATCGGCCCGGCTTCTGGGAGCGCTGGCGGGACCGCCTGCGGACATTCGAAGCACGTTGGATAACGCAGCGCCGCCTCAAGATCATCCTCATACTGGGGTTGGGAGCACTGGGGCTGGGAGCTTTGACCGACCTGGCAGCGTTCTTTGTAGTTGCCCTCGCGCCGGTGGAGGCCAGGCAGCAGATCGTCGCCAGCCTGATGGCCAGCGGCCAGGTGACAAGTGCCAGCAGCCTGGAGTGGTTTACGGCCAGGCAGGGGCTGGAAGGGGCAGTGGGCCTGCTGTTGTTGTTGGCCAGCGCCTTCCTGCTCATCGGCCAGGACCGGCGTGGCACCAGAGCCGGTCAGTTTGGCCTCCTGCTCGCTCTGACCACCGTTAACTTGCTGGTATTTTACTTCGACCAATTTGCGGCCGTCATCGTGGCCCTGATTCAGGCCGGGCTGCTATTGGGGATCATCCGCTACCGGCGACTTTATCTGGCGAAGTAAGAGGCCGGCCGCGCCGAGAGCGTCTCACCTATGGTGCAGCGGTCAGAGGATACAGCCCACCATCCACAGGCGAACTTCTAACGTTATTCTAATATCGAGGTGCTATGCTTCTGTGCTGTATGGGTTATCTAGAGTGCAGATAGGTAGTAGGAGGTGACGGTAGCATGAACATCGATCTGGCTCTGGTGATCCTGCGCGCTGTGGTCGGTCTGTTGCTGGCCGGTCACGGCACACAGAAACTCTTTGGTTGGTTTGGTGGCCACGGCATATCCGGCCATGCCGGCTTTATGGAGCAGCTCAAGCTGCGCCCGGCGGTTTTCTGGGCCTATGCCAACGCCCTGGCTGAATCTCTGGGAGGGCTATTCCTGGCACTAGGCCTGCTGACGCCCCTGGCGGCGGCGGCACTTATCGGCTCAATGCTAGTCGCCATCATCAAAGTGCACTGGAGCAAGGGCCTGTGGAATACGCAGGGCGGCTATGAGTTCCCGCTGGTGCTGGCGACGGCGGCATTCGCCGTTGGCCTGGCCGGCCCGGGCATCTACTCGTTGGACTATGCCTGGCGTCTGGCCCTGCCTGAGCCGCAAACCTATCTGGCGGCCCTGGTAGCGATGATCCTCGTCGTCGGTGCCGCGCTGTTGTTGAGTGCGCAGCCGGCGGAGCGTTGGCAGCGCCAGTCCCGGTGAAGCCGGCTTGACCCCAACCCCAAAGCCTTCAGGGCTCTACCGGCCGGGATGGATCGGCCAATCCATGAGCCCTGAAGGCTTTTTTAATGAACCCCCTGGCGTGGATATCTCGGAGGGTGTGCCGGCCCCGACTGCGTCTAGGCGCGGGTCAAATACTCGCCGGTGCGGGTGTCAATGCGAATGATGTCGCCGGGGTTGACGAACAGGGGCACCTGGGCGCGATAGCCGGTCTCGGTGGTGGCGGCCTTAGTCGGGCCGGTCGCGCGGTCGCCCTTAATACCCGGCTCGGTCTCGATCACTTTCAGGTCCACAGTGACCGGCAATTCGATGTCAATGGGTTGGCCGTTGTAAATGGCCAGGGTCAACTCCAGCCCCTCTTTAAGGTACTGGACGGCATCTCCCAGGGCCTCGGCCGAGAGGATAAACTGGTCGTAAGTCTCTGTATCCATGAAGTGATACAGATCACCATCGCGGTAGAGGTACTGCACGGCGCGGTTTTCAATGCGAATGTCCTGAACACGGTCGCCGGATTGGAAGGTGCGCTCGATGGTCACACCATTACGCAGGTTGCGCAGCTTGGTGCGGATGACGGCATTACCCCGCCCGGGTTTGTGGTGATGATAGTCGAGGACTTTGTAAATCTCGCCCTCTAATTCGAAGGTCACGCCCTTACGCAGGTCGTTGACGTCAATCATGCAGCCTCCTGAGCACTTCTGAAGTAATATTATACGCCGAATGAGGGATATCGTCAAAGGAGCGC
>CADDZL010000023.1 GCA_902812335.1 Chloroflexota bacterium
GTAGTGGATGACGAAGGCCAGACGCAAGGCCAGCGCCGCCAGGAACAGGCCCAAGAGCAGCCCGCCCTCACCCCCGGCCCCTCTCCCCCCAGTACCGGGCTCCCCAGTACCGGGCTTGAGCCCGGTTGGGGAGAGGGGGTCAGGGAGTGAGGGCTCTCGCCCGGCCCGCACCAGCACAACGATGAGCAGCCCCCACAACAACCAGGTGCCATAGACGCGCGGATAGGCCAGCAAAGCCGCCCAGCCGCTTGCAGTGGCGTGCCCCAGGTCGAACGGCAGCGCCAGCAGGGCCAGTGCCAATATGGCGCCAGGCAGCAGCCGGTTTCTGCCCACTGCCCACTGCCCACTGCCCACTAGCTGACGGCCCAGCCAGACCAAAAGGATCGTTAAGGGCAGGATCAACACCGTGTGGTGATACTGCTCGCCGACCGGCTCCAGCAGCACCGCCAGCGTGACGAAAGCGGCGAAAGCCAGGCTTCGCCCTAAGGAGCTCAGGCCCGCCGGGTCGCCGGCTCTGCCACGGCGGACGGCCCACAAGGTCAGCGCCAGGGCTGCAATCGCAGTCAAAGCTACCAGGCCAGCGGCCAGCCCGGGCAGGTCGGCTACTGGTCCGGGATTCCACTGCGGATCGTAGCGGAACAGATGCTGCCACAAGCTGTTCGTCGTCTGGTAGGGGATCACTGCCGACCAGGGTTCGCGCCCGACCGCTGGCAAAGTCATGAGGTAAGCCCGCCATGCCTCCGGTCCAAGCCAGGGCAGGCCGCCCAGGACGATGAGCGCGACCCCGGCCAGGGCGAAGCCGAGGGCGTGCCAGCGCCGATAGAGGATGAGCAGTAAGAACAGCGGCCAACCCGCACTTTTCAGTGTCAGCAGCAGCGCCAGGCTCAATCCTGACAACCAGTCCTGGCCGCGCAGGAAGCCCATCAGCGCCAATGTGTAAAGCAATAGGACCAGGGCGTAGGCCTGTCCCAGCCTGAAGTTCTCCACCAGGGGCGTGAAACCCAGGGTGATGAGGGCCAGGAGGCCCAATGCCCCTCCGCTCAATCCCAGTTCCCAGCCCAGCAGGCCCAGCGTGGCGATGACCAGCGCCAGAGTAAGCAGGGTCCAGGCCAGCCGGGCGGCGTGGGCTGACAGCCCAGCTAGGCCCACCATCATCCAGGCGGTCGAGGGCGGGTTGACGTTGTAAATATCGCCCGCTTCACCGTTCATCATGAGCCGCGTCTGGGCGTCAAACCAGGCGTTGTCGTACAGCCGGGCGTCAGCCTGGCCCCGGAGCAGCAGGCGCGAAGCAGTGTAGTAGGCGGCGAAGCCGTGCGTCAACTGGCCTTCCGCCGGGATGAGCACCCGCCGGGCGAAGATGACAGCGACCAGGATAACGGCCAGCCAGACGAGCACCGCCAACCCGCTGCGCCAGCGGCTCAGGTGCGCTCTAGCGGCGGCCGTCGCCACCTTCCCAGACATAACCATTATACAGGGTGAAATCCGTCATGTTGCCGTTATCCACATGAATAAAGCCGACCGGGTCCTCCAGGACAGGATACGGTTTGAGTGGCAGTGGCGGATCACTGCGCCAGGTGGGCAGCCAGTGCATCTTCAGCACAACGCCGCCAGGGCTGGCCCCATGCACGACCAGGCGATTGTAATCAACTTGCACCTGACCCCGGCCCACCAGGAAATCGTTCGCCGGCCAGGTCGCCCGGTAGATGTGAAAACCGGCCAGCGTGGTGACCGGCTGCATGAGCCCCGGCGCAGCCGCCAGCGCCGAGTCGAGTGTGTAGAACGCGCCGGGCCAGTCGGCATTGGTCAGCGCCCACTGCACATTGTAGGTCTGAAGCGCCTGGCCCAGCTCGTCAGGCGTGTAGTCCTGCAGGTCGCGCCCAAACAGGTCCCAGATACCCGCATTGGCATAGCCATGTTGCAGCCCGACCCATAGATGTGGCCCGCCGATGATCTGACGACCGTTGCTCTCTCCGTCGCTATGCTCAGGGGTAAGGGCGAGGTCGGCCGCCAGGAACGCCCCCAGCCGCCAGTCGTTGACCAGGATGCGACCCCCACCGCTGGTCGTATGCGCACGCAGCCAGGCGGCCAGTTCCTGATAAGCTAGAGGCGGCCCATGCAGTCGGGCATCGGCCGGCATTGGCCGGCCGGTCAGCCAGGCCTGCCAGGGGAGCAGATCACCGACAACTAATCCGAACTGAACGGTCAGGCCCAGGATAATCCCCCCGGCCAGGATATAGCGTAGCCGCCAGGGGCAGCCCAGCCAATTGCGCCAGGTCCCACTGGTGAGTGTGACCGCCGCTGGCGGCACCGCCAGCGCCGCCGCCGGCATGACGAAGCGATAGGGTTGGAGGTCGCGGCCAACCTGGGCCAGAGAGCCGAAATAAGCCAGCCCCAGCCAGGCGACTCCGCCGACCGTCCAGGGCAGGAGACCACGCCGCCGGGCCGGGTCGGACCAGCCCAGCGCCAACAGGCCGACCGCCGCCCAACGCACCGGGTACAAGCGCGGCAAGCCAACCTCAGTCTTACCCAGGCCGATCAGGTCCTGCCACAACAATCCCGGTGACGTCTGGAGAAAGCGGTCAAATGTCGTCTTGATCGAGATGAAGTGGCCCAGCGGGATTAACCAATAGGCATTGGCAGCCAGGGCCAGGAGGACGACGGCGATCAGCCCGACATGCTGCCGCCAGGTGAGCCGACGAAAACCAGCACCCGGCTTAAGCCAGGTGCTGGCGTAGGCCACAAACGCCGGCAGACCCAGCAACAAGAAAGCCATGCCGTGAACCAGCGGCAGGGCAACGGCGAGGAGCGCCAGGACAGCCCAGGTCGTCCGGTTGGGCGCAAGCCACACACGCTGGAGCGCCGCCAGTCCGGCGGGTGCCCAGAGCGCAGCAATGGCAAAGGCAAATGTGCCACCCCCCCAGGCCCAGTGAAAGGCCGGGTCCAGATACCACAGGAGCAGGAAGAAGGCAACGGCGGCGAGCGTCGCGCCCGGGCTTGCACCCAGCAGCCGTGCCGCTGCCCAGCCGGCCACGGGCACCAGGAGCACCAGGGCGATGACCAGCAGGTTGAATGCCGGTCCCGGCGGCAGGCCCAACTTCCCCAGGAGCCACACACCCAGCGCGAACCCCTTATTATCAATATCGAGGACTGTGCCCGCCGGATAGCCAGCCAGGAGATAAGGGTCGTAACCCCAGCTATGGCCGTCGGTCGCCAGGATGTGGGCGACCACCGCTGCATGATAAAAGTGGGTGTTGTAGTCGGTGTTAGCAATAGGCGGGTTGCGCAGCATCTCACCAGGCGGGAAGTAACAGGCGGTCAGCAACAGGTGCAACCCGGCCAGGCCCAGGAGCACCCCCCTCATCCAGGAGGGTCTGGCTTTAACCGCAGTGAATGCTGAACGGGTCAGGCGGCGCGCTGCCATGGCGGCATTCTATCATACCCCAAAGCAAAAGAGTACCTTTAGCGGAATAAGTACCTTGTGGGGATAGACCGCCGGCCCAAATATGCCCTATAATAGCTACGCAATCCGTAAGCCAACGAAAGCCGATATGATGCCTACTGCTCCACGAACTGCAACAGGTCCCATGACGACCAGGCCCTCGACTGAGCCGGGCAGCGCACCCGGCAGCGGTCCATTGCGTCTCACCCCACAGCTCGAACCTAAAATGGCGCAACTGCGGCGCTGGCTGGTCGAACGCCTCAACCTCGCGGCCAGCCTCGACGGCCAGGAGGCTGTGAACACACCCGAAGCCATCCGCCAACTCACCGACCGATTTAATGCCCTGCTCCAGCAGACCAATCTGACCCTGCCTGACGAGGAGCGCACCCGCCTGCGCGATTTAGTGTTTGACGATGTCATCGGCTACGGCCCACTGGGCCCCCTGCTGCGCGACCCGACCATATCTGAGATCATGGTCAATAAGCCCGACCTCATCTACATCGAAAAAGAGGGCCGGCTGTTGGAAACCGATGTCCGCTTTGAGAATGCTGACCACATCATGCGCATTGCCGAGCGCATCGTCAGGCCCCTGGGACGCACCATAGACCGCAAGCGGCCGATGGTAGACGCCCGCCTGCCCGATGGCAGCCGCGTCAATATCATCATCCCCCCCAGCGCCCTGGCTGGCCCAACCATGACTATTCGCAAGTTCCCCGCGCGGCCCCTCACAGTTGATGACCTGCTGCGCTTCGGCAGCATCACGCCGGCACTCGTCGAATTCCTGCGCGCCTGTGTCGCTGCCCGTCTCAACATCGTCGTCGCCGGCGGCACCGGCTCCGGCAAGACCACCCTGCTCAATGTGCTCTCGTCATTTATCCCCGAAGGCGAACGGATCGTGACGATTGAAGACTCGGCTGAACTGCAATTGCAGCAACGCCACGTCGTTCGCATGGAAACAACCCCGGCCGACGCAGACGGGACAGGGCGGGTGACGGTCCGCGATCTGGTGGTGAACAGCCTGCGCATGCGACCCGACCGGATCATCGTCGGTGAGGTGCGCGCCGGTGAGGCGCTGGATATGCTCCAGGCGATGAACACCGGCCATGACGGCTCGCTGACCACGGTCCACGCCAATTCGCCCCGCGATGTGATCTCCCGTCTGGAGACGATGGCGCTGATGGCTGGCATCACCATCCCGGTGGAGGTCATCCGCCGCCAGATCGCCTCGGCGATTGACCTGATCGTGCTTCAGGGGCGGTTACGGGGGGGCGTGCGCAAAGTGCTGAACGTGACTGAGGTCCAGGGCATGGAGGGCGAGACGGTAGTACTGCAGGACATCTTTATCTACCGCGCTCCCCCCTTCGAGACTGAGGGGGCACAGGGCTCGATCCAGCCGACGGGCCTGCGCCCCAAGTTCATGCGCCGTCTGGAAGACGCCGGTTTCCGTCTCTCGGCCGAGGTCTTCGGCACGACGGCGGGCGAGGCGACCAACGGACCGCGCCAGAAGTCGTAGATTGAATCTTACACCTCTAATCCCCAGTTCCGCAATTGCTCGATCATTGCATGTGCCGTCAGATCGAGCTGGAGCGGCGTGATCGAGATGTAGCCATTCTCCACGGCCCACACGTCTGTGTCCTCTTCCTCCATCTCGCTTGAAGGCTCACCGGCGATCCAGTAATACGGCCGGCCGCGAGGGTCGAGCCGCTTGACCAGTTCGTCGCGGTACTTGCGCAGGCCCTGCCGGGTGATCCGGACGCCTTTGATCTGGTCTTGCGGCAAGTTGGGCACATTGACATTGAGCAGGGTATAAGGTGGCAGACCCACTTCCAGCACCTTGGGGGCCAGCCGGGCGGCGAAGCGGGCGGCGCATTCATAGTCCATTTCGGGGCGCCAGCCCAGCGAGACGGCGATGGAGGGTATGCCGCTGATGACCCCCTCCATTGCCGCCGTAACCGTGCCGGAGTAGGTCACGTCGTGGCCCAGGTTATAGCCCTGGTTGATGCCCGACACCACCAAGTCAATCGGCTCTTGAATGAAGCCCAGACAGGCCAGGGCAACGCAATCGGAAGGTGCGCCGCTGGTAGCGAAGGCCGGCGTGCCGTCGGCCAGCCTGACCTCATTGACGCGCAGTGGCTTGTGCAGCGTCTTGACATGGCCGGAAGCCGACCAGTTATGGTCAGGCGCCATGACCGTGACCCGCCCCACCGCGCTCAGCGCGTTCTTGAGCGCCAAGAGGCCCCCGGCCTCGAGGCCGTCGTCATTCGTGACCAGAATATGCGCCATATGTCCACCCAGACCTTCAAAGTCCCAGCACCTCAGTAGATCGCAGGAGTGTCACTCTGAGAAGTGTCACCCTGAGCGAAGCGAAGGGCCTCTTGGTGGCGATGCCGAGATGCTTCACTCCCGTCCAGCATGACAGAAGTATGATCTACTGAGACCTCGCAGGTCTAGATCACCCCCATCTCCTTGCCTACCTTCGCGAACAGGCTTAACGCCAGATCGAGATCGTCGTGGCTGTGCGTGGCGCTGACCATCACCCGGATGCGAGCCTTGCCCTTGGGTACGGTCGGATAGGCGATGGCCATGGCGAACAGACCCTCCTCAAACAGGCGGCGCGAGAACGTTTGCGCAACGTGAGCCTCGCCCAGCATCACCGGCGTGATGGGCGTCTCGGAACGGCCGGTGTCAAACCCCAGGCGCTTCATCTCGGTCTTGAAGGTGCGCGTGTTCTCCCACAGCCGGTCTACCAATTCGGTGGACCTTTCCAGCACGTCTACGGCGGCGATGCAGGCAGCGGTGTCGGCCGCAGGCACGGCGCTGGAGAACAGGAAGGGCCGCCCGCGCTGGCGCAGCCACTCAACAATCGTGCTCTTGCCGGCGACGTAACCGCCGACAACACCGAAGGCCTTCGACAGCGTGCCCACCTCCACGTCCACCCGCCCGTGCAACCCGAAGTGGTCCACGATGCCGCGCCCGCCGCGCCCGAGCACCCCCTCACCATGGGCATCATCTACCATCAGGATCAGGTTGTGGCGCTCGGCCACTTCACAGATGGCTGGTAGAGGCGCGATGTCACCATCCATCGAGAAGACACCGTCGGTAACGATGATCGCCCGCTTGTAGCCCGACGCCTGCGCGATCTGGCGCTCCAGGTCCGCCGCATCGTTGTGGGCGTAGCGGATGATGCGTCCTCCCGACAGCCGGCAGCCGTCAATGATGCTGGCATGGTTAAGCTCATCCGAGAAGATCACATCCTCCTTGCCCACCAGCGCCGGGATAGTGGCCAGGTTGGCGTTGAACCCCGATTGAAAGGCAATGGTCGCCTCGGCTCCTTTGAAGTGGGCCAGCCGCTCCTCAAGCTGCCGGTGCAGATCGAGGGTGCCAGCGATGCTACGCACCGCCGCCGGGCCGACGCCGTAGCTAGCGATGGCGCGTATTGCCGCTTCCTGAAGCACCGGGTGGTTGGCCAGTCCCAGATAGTTATTCGAGCAGAAGTTGAGCACCCGCCGCCCGTCCACCACCAGCCAGGCCCCCTGAGCCGACCCGATTGTGCGGATGGTGTTGTACAGCCCTTGTTCGCGCAACTCCTTTAACTGTTCTTCAATCCAGGCTAATTTATCTGGCATATCAGAGTTCCTCCCCAAACAGCTTGCTGTAGCGCCGGAATATCCAGTAGCCGATGGCCAGAACGATCAGCGCTGTGATGGCCGTGCGCACGAAGAAGTCCAGCGCCGGTTGCCACCCCCAGTACAGAATGTCGCGATAGGTGGCGATGATCGAGGCCATCGGATTCAGATAGTAGAGCCATTTGGCAATCGGGATACGCAGCCCCAGGATCGTGGACATCTCCGGCAGGCGGCGCGCATCCCAGATGATCGGCGTCAGAAAGAACCAGGCCAGCATGATCACTTCCAGGATGAGCTGCGTGTCCCGGTAGAAAACGTTGACCGTCGCCAGAATCAGGACGATGCCGATGGTGAACACGACCTGGATGGCGATGACGATGGGCAGCAGGACGAGCCAGGGCGAAACGGCCTCGCCGGTGATGGGGATATGCAGCAGCCGCGCCAGCACAAAGTACAGCGGCAGCGCGATCAAGAAGTGGACCAGGTTTGCCAGGACGAGGGATACCGGCAGCACCTCGCGCGGAAAGTAGACCTTCTTGATAATGTGGGCGTTGCCGACAAAGCTGCTGGTGCCGCCAATGACCGAAGCGGCGAAGAATTGCCAGGGCAGAAGCGCACATAGAATGTAGGCCGGGTAGCCCTGGACGCCGGGGTCACCGGCCAGGACGGCAAACACAACCGTGAAGACAACCATCATCAACAGGGGGTTGACCAGCGACCAGGCGATACCCAGGATCGAGTTCTTGTAGCGGACCTTCAGGTCGCGCACGACCAGGTTCTGGATCAGTTCACGGTAGCTCGCCAACTCGCGCAGGTGTACCAGTATTCCCTGCCCATTGGCCGGCCGTGACATAGAGCGAGGGGGGTAGGGCAGGCTGTCTACCTTGCCGGCGTTCGCTTCACGCGCCACGTTCTATCCTCCACGCAGTTGCGGCGGGTTGCGCCGCCCCCATCAGACCGGTATAAATGTCCAGAATCGTGCGCCCGGCCACGTCCCAGGAATAGTGTGCGACTGCCCGCTCGCGCAAACGCTGCCCCAGCCAGGTCGCTTGCCGCCGGTCATAGATCAAGCCGGCAATGCGATCGGCCAGCGCGCTGCTGTCGCCGGTCGGGGCATAAACGCCCAGGTCGCCCAGATACTCGCGGCTGACGGGGGTATCATAGGTCACCGTCGGCAAGGCCAGCGCCATGTAGTTCAGGAGCTTGCCACTGCCCTCGGTCAGTGAGCGCTTGGGTGCAACCGCCACATCGCCCAGTGCCAGGTAGCGCGGCGCAAGTTCATAGGGCACTTTGCCGGTGAAAGTGATGTTGCCGTCCAACCCCAGCCTCGCCGCCACCCCACGGTACAGGTCCACATTGGGAAAGCCCATGATCAGGAAATGCGCACGAGTGCCCAGCGCCCGCAGGCGAGCTGCAGCCTCAATCAGGTCGGGGGTCCCCTGGTAGTCGGCCAGCAGGCCCAGATACACGACCAGCGGCACGTCGGCCGGGATACCCAGTTCAGCCCGGAGTGCGGCTTGCTCGCTGGCAGGGCCGTTCGCATGCCGCGCCGGTGGGCGAAAGAAATCGGTGTTGACGCAGTCCGGCAGGGGGTGAATACGGGCTGGGGAACAGCCGAATTCGCGGGCCAAGAGCTCGGTGGCATAGTGCGAACTGGTCAGAATGGCATGGGGCAGGTGGTCAATGCGCTGTTCCAGCCAGCGCATCGGCTTGTAGAAGGGGCCGTCGTGGCGCAGAAAGCCGTGGTCCACCATCTCGCCGGTCAGGCTGCCCTGGAAATCAAAGACCAGGGGCGTGCCGGTCAGGCGGCTCAGGAACGCACCGATCAGAGCGCCCTCGTGCAGGTGGGCGTGGATGATGTCGGGGCGTAGGCGCTGTACCGTCTTGAGCGCCGTCCATAATAGCAGAACGTCGAAGGCGATCTTGTGGCGTGACGAGCCCACCTCATAGTTTGAGTGCCAGGGGACCGGGCGGGTGCGGCGAATCGCCAGCCCGGCGATGTCGCGACCCTGGTAATAGGTGACGATGGTCACGCGCTGGCCCAACCTCTGCAATGCCTGGGCTTCCTCCAGGATGCGCACGTGGCAGCCGTAATCGGCGAAGAAGGAGGTCGGCGCGATCATTAGCACGTTAAGATTGGGGACGAGACGACCGTCCCTCGCACCAGGCTCCAGGCCGGTTACGGTCCGCGCTTGAGGCGGGACTGTGCGGATCAACCCGGGCACCCCCCTGTGATCTCAGAATCATTGCGGCTCAGGCAAAGAGCCAATTTCTGGGCGCGAGGCAGGTGGCGCAGTTCGGCTTCGCGACGCAGGGCTGCTGAGCGTGAGGGCTGTACTTCCCAGTAGGCTAATCGCACCGGGCGACGACTGCGGGTATAACGGGCCCCGCGCCCGGCATTGTGTGCCGCCAGCCGTGCTTGCAGATCATACGTCCAGCCGGTGTATAGCGTACCGTCGGCGCACATGAGCACGTAGCAGTAGCAGGGCCGGATGGAGGCTGCCATGAGTAAATGAGATTGTACTCAAAGGCACGGGTTTTAGCAAGCGACGTGGGGCAGCCTATACAAGAGTCAGTAACTTGCCCCTATCGTGATACACACTCAAGCGAAGGCATGTCTTTGGCAAAGGTGGGGGGTCATGCTATAATGTTGTCCCTTCAAAGATGGGCAGGGTATGGCGGGTCATCAGCGACATTATCCGGAACGAGCCAGGGGGAAAGGTTGAACCGAACGCGGTGGTGGATCGGCATCGCCATCAGCGTGCTGTTCCTGTTTCTGGTTGTGCGCGGGGTTGACCCGGCCCAATTTGCCGAAAAGCTGCGCTCGGCCAACTACCTCTGGCTGCTGCCCGCCCTCGTGTCTCTCATCGTCAGCATCGTCCTGCGCGCCTGGCGTTGGCGCTCCCTGCTTGAGGGTCAGGTGGGGCCAGCCCGTACCTTCTCCGTCATCAATGTCGGCTATCTGCTCAACAATGTGCTACCCTTCCGCCTGGGCGATCTGGCCCGTGCCTATCTGATCAGCCGCCAGACGGCGATCAGTGGTGCGCGCGGGCTATCCTCGATTGTCCTCGAGCGCGTGGCCGATCTGTTGGCGGTGGTGTGTCTGCTGGCGGGCGTGCTGGTGCTGGCGCCGCCGCCAGCCCTGGCGACCGTCGGCGGGGGCGCCCTCCTCCGACTGCTGCCCGCCGCCGGCCTGACGGCGGCACTGGCCACCCTGCTGGTGTTTGCGCTTCTGATGGCCGCGGCGGCCCGGCCGTTGACCACAACCCATCTGGTGGGGCGCTGGCTGGGGCGCCTGCCCCGCCTGAACGAACAACGCCTCACCCGCCTGGTCAGCCAACTCCTCGATGGCCTGTCGGCGCTGGCCGACCGGCGTCGGCTGGTAGCTCTGCTCGCCTGGACCGCCGCCATCTGGGCGGTCTCGATATTGGTGGACTGGTCGGTGGCGCGGGCCTTTATCCCGGAGACCCGCCTGGCCGCAAGCGCGTTCATCCTGGCGTTGACGGGCCTGGGAGTCAGTCTGCCTTCATCACCGGCTCAGATGGGGGTGTTTGAGGGACCGGCGGCCTGGGCGCTATTGGCCTTCTATCCCGACCGCGTCGAATCGGCTGTGGCGGCGGTCTTTGTCCTGCATGGGCTGGGGTTAGTGGTCACCTCAGTTCTGGGCGCGGCCTACCTGGCGCGCGAGGGGGAGTCGCTGGCGAGCGTGGCCGATTCGGCCCGCCTCTGGCTGGCGCGAATGCGTTCATCTGAGGGTTCTTCGCCCTGATGAAGATCCTCGTCATTCTAACCTACTATTATCCTCACTGGACGGGGCTGACAGCTTATGCCAAGCGGCTGGCCGAAGGGTTTGTCGCCCGCGGTCACCAGGTTACCGTGCTGACCTCACGGCATGACCGCTCACTGCCCTTGTACGAGGAACTGAACGGCGTGCGCATCGTCCGTCTGCCCCCTCTGTTTCGCTTGAGTCGGGGCGTCATCATGCCGGGCTTCCCAAACGCACTGCGCCGCCTCATCCCACAGCATGACGTCGTCCAGGTGCATACGCCCATCCTGGAAGCCCAATTGATCACGACGATCGGGCGCTGGGCCCGGCGGCCGGTGCTGCTAACCCACCAGGGCGACCTGGTGATGCCGGCGGGGCTTATCAACCAGTTCATCGAGCGTGTCGTCACCTGGACGATGGTTCAGGCTGAGAGGCAGGCAACGGCGATTTCGGTGCATAGCTGCGACTACGCTGAAAGTTCGGCTTTCCTGCGGCCCTTCAAACATAAGTTGCACTGCATCTATCCGCCGGTGGTCATCCCCCGCCCCGACCCGGCCCGCGTGGCGGCCTGGCGCGCCGAACTGGGGCTGAACGAGCACAAGTTGGTCGGTTATGCCGGGCGCTTTGTCGAAGAGAAGGGCTTTGACTATCTGTACAAGGCCATCCCTATGGTGATAGAGAAGCACCCCAAGACGAAATTCGTGTACGCGGGTGAGCGCTTCGTCGTCTACGAGAGATTCTATCAGCAGTGGGAACACCTGGTCAAGCAACACCAGGAACATCTGGTGTTCCTCGGCCTTTTGCGCGATCCGCACAAGCTGGCTGACTTCTACGCCATGTGTGATGTGTTCTGCCTGCCCAGCCGCTCCGACTGCTTCCCCAGCGTGCAGATTGAGGCGATCATGTGTGGCACGCCGCTCCTGTCTACCGACATCCCCGGCGCACGCGAGGTGGTCAAAAAGACCGGCATGGGCAAGCTGGTCAAATCCCATGACGAACGCGCCTTGGCCGAGGGGCTGAATGAGATCCTCGAGAACCCCAGGTGCTACGTCAAGCCTTATGAGGCGATCAAAGCGGTCTTCGACCCCGAGAAGAGCATTGATGAGTATGAGGCCCTGCTGCGGCGATTGGTGGAGGAGAACCAAGGTCAGGGCACTGACCGCCAGCGGGCGCCCCGTGAGGGGTAAATGCAGATGGACGGGGGGGCAGGCTTAGGGAGAGAACCGGTGTGAATCCGCATTCATCCGCGTCCGCTCCTCTCGCTGAGGCTAGGGTAGACCGGCTACTGCGCAACGAGGCCGACATCGCTTTCAAGCGCCGCGTGAAGACGGTGCTTGAATTTCTTGATCTGCGGGATGACGATGTGGTGCTGGATGCCGGCTGCGGCCGGGGCTTCTTCCTGAAGTACCTGCGCCGTATGAGCGGGTGCGACCTGACCGGGATCGAGTTGGACTTCCCGTTGTTCAAGATCGCCAAACGTGAACTGGCCCTGGACAACATCAAGTTGGTCAACGGCACAATTAACACCCTGCCCTTTCCCGACAACCACTTTGACAAGATCGTGGTCTCGGAGGTGCTGGAGCATCTGCCCGATGACGCGGGTGGGCTCCGGCAGTTGGTGCGTGTGCTGCGGCCCGGCGGTACGATTGCCATCACCGTGCCCAACCAACACTATCCCTTCTGGTGGGATCCCATCAACAAGACGCTGGAGACACTGTTCCGCACCCATATTGGCACCGGCACTTTCGCCGGTATCTGGGCCAACCATGTCCGCCTCTATACCCGCGCCTCGCTCAAGCGCCTAATCGAGGAAGCCGGACTGGTCATCGTGGAAATGCGCCAGTTCACGCATTATTGCTTCCCGTTTCATCACAATATCGTCTACGGCTTCGGCAAACCGCTGCTCGAAGGCGGGCATTTGCCTAAGAGTATGGCGACAGCAGCCGACCGTTTCCGTTTCGAAGAGAACAACGGCAGCCTGCTCAATCCGGTTAACCTGGGGCTGGCAGTGTTTAACTGGATTGACCGGCACAACTGCATGGACGAGCCGGCCGATCGCACAGCGCTGATCCTGGCGGTCAAGGCTATTAAACCCGGTGGGCAATAACCCTTCCTTCTTTTCCCCCTATGGGCAATTAACGCCATAACCAGAGCAGTATGGAGGGAAGGATACCACACGGTAAACGGTGTGGCTTGGGCATGGCCCGCAAGCTACAGCGGTTACAGTTGCCAGGAGTTGCAGGATTAGATTCTCAAGGTCCATTCAGGGGGAAGGGAAGGGGAAAAGACGGGCAGACAAGTACGAATATACTATCGAGGTCCAGGGATTTGGGTGTAGAATGTATTTATTAAGGGGGGAGATGTGCTGGAAGACACGATCAGCCTGACGGCCCACTCTGGGGATGAGAGCATTGGCCAGGAGACGTTGCGCCGACTCGCCAGCGTCCAGCGCTACAATGACTGGCTGTATGAGGAAATCCGTGCCTATATCGGCCAGCATGTGCTGGAGGTTGGCTGCGGCATCGGCAATATGACGGCCTACTTCGTGGACCGCGAGCTATGCATGGCACTGGACCTCCTGCCCGAATCCCTTGAACAGGTCGCCAGCAAGTTCCCCGACCATCCCAACCTCAGGCTGGTCCACGGCGACATCGCCGACCCGGCCCTGTTGCTCCGGCTGGATGGCTACACCTTTGATACGGTAGCCTGTCTGAACGTGCTGGAGCATGTTAAAGCCGACGACCGGGCATTACGGCATATGTACCGCTTCCTCCGGCCGGGCGGCCATCTGCTGTTGTTCGTGCCCGCCGGGCAATATCTGTATGGCAGTCTGGACGAAGGCTTGCACCACTGGCGGCGCTATGAGCGCGAGCCCCTACGGACGCTGGTTGAAGCGCAGGGGTTCGAGATCCTCCGGCTGGCCTACATGAACCTGGCCGGCATCCCGGGCTGGTGGCTGAACAGCCGTGTGCTCAAGCGCCGGTTGTTGCCACGTCGGATGCTCAGGCTGTTCAACACGCTGGCGCCGCTCTTCATCTGGACGGAACGCAGCCTCCAGCGCCTCGGCCCCCTGCCCTTCGGCCAGTCGCTACTGTGTATCGCGCGCAAACCAACGGTCAGTAGCCAGTCGTCAGGTCTGCCAGAGTCTCAGTAGATCGCACATTTATCATACTGAGCAGATCACAGAACGGCCATGCTGAACCTAAGCACTGAGCGCAGCGAAGAGGCAGCGAAGCATCTCTACTTCGCCCGCAAGAGCCTCTTCGCTGCGCTCAGAGTGACGCTACTGCGATCCACCGAGTCCATCTGACCAACGGCTACCGCCGGTCGGCTCACATTGCTGTGGATTGGCGAGAGGAGTACAGCACGTACAACGCCCCGCCAATAGCGCCCGCAATCGCCGCGATGATCGCACCGAAGATCCAGCCGATGACGCCACCGGCAGCCCCAATCGCAAGCCCCGCCGCAGCGCGTCCGGCCTCACCCGCGCTGGAGGCCCCCAGTGTAGCGAAGAAGCTGCTGAAGAGCAGGCTGATGACCAGCGTGAGCAGGCCGCCGACCAGGTGGCCTGCCCCCGCCGCAACCGCGCCATCCACCGCTGGTGTTGCGTAGGGGGAGGTGGACGACACGGAGAGCGGCGTTGGAGTGGCTGGCATCGTGCGGCCCCACTGGGCTACGAACCAGCCGATGGCGAAGGGCAGGATCAGCCCGACCAGGCATGTCACCGGTGCTACAATGCAGCCCAGAAGCGGGATCAGTGACAGGACGCCAATGACAAGACTGATAACTGCATCGTAGATCGCGCCGCGCTTGACATTGGGCTTTAGATATTGATCAATCATGGTGACCTCCTCTGCTTTGGGGATGAGTGAATCATAGCACACTTATCACATCGCGCAAGTATGCAATTAGTCCCATTGTGTGTGGTCGCAAACGCGATCAGGTCTGAAACCGAAACAGGATAACATCGCCATCCTGCACCGCATAGACGCGCCCCTCGATCCGCACCTGGCCGCGCTCGCGGGCGGCAGCCCACGAACCGGCCGCCAGTAATTGCTCCACCGGAATGACCTCGGCGCGGATGAAGCCTTGCTCCATATCGCTGTGCACCTTGCCCGCTGCCTGGGGTGCCAGCGTCCCGCGCCGCACCGGCCAGGCCCGCACCTCGCGTCCCCCCACCACCGTGAAGAAGGTGATCAGGTCCAGCAAACGGTAGCCGGCTGCAACCAGCCGCTGCAGGCCTGATGCTTTCAACCCCAGCGCCTGGCGATACTCGGCCGCCTCCTGGGGGGGCCAGTCGGCCAGCTCCATCTCGGTCTGTGCGCTCAAGACGATGACCTCGCTTCCCTCAGCCGCCGCCAGTTGGCGCACCTTTGCCGCATGGGGTCCGCCCTCCGGCAGATCGCTCTCATTCACATTGGCGACGAGCAGGCGGGGCTTGGCACTGAGCAGGTTGAGTTTCGCCGCTAACGCCCGTTCGGCTTCCGGCGCAGTTGCCGCCCGCTCGCCCCGGTCCAGCCGCGCCCGCAGCGCCTCCAGGAGGCTAATGGTCTCAGCGTGTGCCTTGGGGTTGGCTTTGGCCGCGCTGCGCTCCTGCTCCAGCCGCCGCTCGACGGTCATCAGATCGGCCAGCGCCAACTCCATATCCAAGGTCGCCAGATCGGCGGCCGGGTCCAGTTCCGGCGCGACGTGTGGCACGTCGGCGTCCTCGAAGCAGCGCAGAACCATGATCACTGCATCCACGTTGCGGATATGGCCGAGGAACTGGTTGCCCAGCCCCTCGCCACGGTGGGCCCCGCGCACCAGCCCGGCGATATCCACGAAGCTGACGGTCGCCGGCACGACCTGCTCCGGTTTGATCATCTCGCCCAGGGCCGTCAGGCGGGGATCATCGAGCGTCGCCACGCCGACGTTGGGATCAATCGTCGTGAAAGGGTAGGGCGCAACCGCCGCCCCGGCGCGTGTCAACGCATTGAACAGGGTGGATTTACCCGCGTTGGGCAGGCCCACGATACCGATTTCCATAGTTAGCCCCCAGCTTTCATTAGCCGTTCAGGAACATCTCCATCAGGCCAATAAACAAGGCGAGCACGGCTTCTTCACCTTGCGGGTAAGCCGTCCGGATGTCTTCCAGAGAGAGGAAGGGAAGTGCTGTCATCGCCCCTATTTTGACTGACTTGTACGATTTTGGCAATGTTGAAGAGCGAGTCGGTTATATGCTTGAGCAGTTACCTGTGGCGATTTCCCAACCCCAATGGTACAGCGGCTGCGTTCATGACCAACAACGGTGTGAACCGCTAAACGCCATAGCCGGGTTCTCGTCGCTGCGATCAACAGACCTGCCGAGTTTCGGAAACCTGGCAGGTCTGCTATACTACGCGCCATTCTGTAAGGGAGGTGCGCTGCATGGTCAGCCCTGATCTGCTCGAAATCCTGCGCTGCCCTCACTGCGTCTCGGGCCCCACCCGCAAGCCGGGGCCGGACCCCGGGCGGCTCGAACTCGTTAAGGAGACCTGGCTGGTGTGCCAGGAGCCCGATTGCGGGCGCAAATACCCCATCCGCGATGACATCCCGGTGATGCTCATCGAGGAGGGCGATAAGTGGATCAACACACCCGTCACGGAGCTACCGGTCCCACCGCCCAAAGAATAGGCCCCACCGTAAACGGCGGGGTAACAGGCGGATATGTCCTCGTTCTGGCGCTCAGGCGGCCGGCCACGATCAGGATCGGCCGCCTGGGCGCTTTCTGCTTTCCAGCCGGGACTTACCTCTATACGGGCAGCGCATTGGGACCGGGCGGGTTGGCGGCGCGCCTGGCCCACCATCGCCGCCTGAACCCGTCCCCCCACTGGCATATAGATTATCTCCACTCCCAGGCCCAATTGTGCGAGATCTGGTCGGCAGCTTCGGCTGAGCGGCTGGAATGCACCTGGGCCAGCCTTCTGTTGAGCCTGCCGGGCGCTCGCGTCGTCGCCCCCCGCTTCGGGGCCTCGGACTGCCGCTGCCCGACCCACCTCATCTATTTCGCTGACGAACCGCCATTTGCGACGTTCGCGCAGCGTATTCCCGCTGTGAGCAACTTGCAGCGGGAGATCACTGCGAGGGACAAAGGATGCTAGAGGCTGACCTGGCGTTGCTGCGCGATGGGGATGAGGAAGCTCGCCAGAGGGCTGCCGAACGGCTGGCTCAGGCCGGTACGCCGGCCGTGCCCGACCTGATCGAGGCACTGCAACAGGGCAATGCCGATGTGCGCTGGTGGTCCGCCTGGGCCCTGGCGGGCATCCGCCATGAGGACGCCGTGTCGGCACTCATCGCTGCGTTGAACGACGCCGATCCCAGCGTACGCGCCTGCGCAGCGCTGGCCCTCGGCCAGCAGGGCGCACCGGCCGCCATTACGCCACTGCTGGCCTCTCTGGAAGATCCCAATCCAACGGTTAGTGCCTCGGCCATGGCCGCGCTGGTGCAGATCGGGCCGGCAGCCGTGCCAGGGCTGATTGCGACACTGGGATCGGGCAGCCCCCCTGCCCGGGCACGCGCCGCCCAGGCGCTGGTCCCTCTGCGCGCCCCGGAGGCTATCCCGGCGCTGTTTACTGCCCTCGAAGACGATAGCCCCGCCGTCCAGCACTACGCCGAGGAAGCCCTCGAACGGCTGGGGGTGGGGCTGACGTATGTGACGTTGTAGTATTAGTACAGCGTGACCTCCCCCGCCCGGATTTTCTGACGGATTTGACCGACATTGGCCAGGTGCTCGTCGAGGACGGCGCGCACGTCGGCCTCGATGCCGGGCGTCAGCCGGCCATTGGCCGGGCGCACGGTGGCGGTGCACATGAGCGGCTGATCCAAGGGGTGGCCGATCTGCGACAGGATGTACACACTGGCTTCCTTCACCGTCGGCACACGCGCGACGATGTCCTGCGCTGCCAGCAGCGCCAGCACGTTGTACACCTTGCCCACGTGCGATATCGGGTTCTTACCGGCAGCCGCCTCCAGGCTGGCCGAGCGGAAGGGCGCGATGACCCCGTTGACGCGGTTACCCCGCCCGACCGATCCATCATCACCCATTTCGGCGGACGTGCCCGTCAGCGTCAGGTAGTAGTCACCCTTCTTAGCCGCGTCGGCGGTGTTGACGTGGACGGTCACCGGCCGGCTGTCCAGGCTCTCGACGAAGGACTGGATGGCGGCGTGAACGGCGTGCTTGACCTCGTCATACTCATCCGCGTCTTTGACGCGCGGAGCGATGAAGGGGACAGCACAAGTCAGAATGACCTGCTGACCACAGCGCAACCCCATGACCTTGACATCCTCACCGATGGGGAATTGGTCACGCAGGGTGTAATTGATGTGCTGAGCCGTCTCATAGACGTCGCGTTCGAGGACGGAGCGCGGCCAGTGGCTGACACCGAAACTGGTGTCGTTGGCCGTGACCTGGTCCACGACGCTGACCAGTTCAGGCGCGCCGCGCCCGGCATAGCTCTCGATCACGCAGTGAGCCACCGGGTCGAGATAGCGCATGGTCTCACGGATGTGGGCGCGGGCGGCCTCGATGGCGATGGTATCCATCGGCACTTTGTGGCCGTTATAGCTGGGGGTGCCGCGGCCGGCGATCTGGATGCGGATAGGCCGGATCATAGTCCCACCGCCGAAAGCAACGTCTACCTCGCCGGCAACAAGCTGCACTTTGTCGAAGTTGTGGTGGAGAAGGGTGCCGAGGTTATCCTCGCACCAGCGGGAATATTCGCGCGAGACACGCTCAGCGATGCCATCACACAGGCTATCGGGATGGCCGATGCCCTTGCGTTCGACGATCTCCACCGGCAGGTCATCAATCGGTTGGCCGGTGGCCTCCGCCACAACAATGTTCCGTTCCATACGAAGCGATCCTTTCTGCGCCAGGGGGCGCGTGATGTTTTCCCGCCTGCGCTCTCTCCCGCCGGGAGCATGAGATGCGGCTGATTGAAACGAAAAAGCCCTTTCCGGAGATACGTGAAAGGGCCAGGTGCCACAGCGCGGCTTGCCCTCTCATCTTCCAGAACTCACGTCTGCCGGAGTTGGCACCATGCTCACGATCGCACCGTAGGCAATGCGGCTTGGAGCTGGTTGCCGAGGCTTCATAGGGCCGGTCCCTCCGCCTCTCTGGATAAGAGTGCCGTCAGGCTATTGAATTACAGTCCATGATAACATACCAGCCCGCCCCTGTCAAATGGCTAGTACAGGAACATCGGCTTGCCCAGCAGGTGCGCCACTTTGGGCCGGTACTGATCAATATCGTACAACTCGTCCACATCCACCCGCTTTTTGCCCTCGGTGATGATGTTGACCGAGACCGTGGTGTACTTGCCATCGCGCAGAACCACCATCCGGCCGGCGCGCTTCTGCAGCATCAGGTCGGTGGCCAGGTAGCCGTAGCTGGTGGCGACCATGCGGTCGAGCGCGTCAGGGACGCCGCTGCGCATCAGATAGGCAAGCTGTTGGAAGACCGTTCGGATGCCGGCGCGCCGCTCGATCTCTTTGCTGACGAAGTCACCGATGCCGCCGAGCTTCTTGTGCCCGTAGGCATCCGCTTCGCCCGACATCATCATCTCGCCGCCGATGGGTCTGGCCCCTTCCGAGATCGTCATAATGGCATAGTTGCTGGGGTTGTTGCGGCGGTCCTCGACGAGGAAGTTCACCAGCCTGTCAATGTCGAATTCGACTTCCGAGATGATGGCCCGATCGACGCCGGCAAGATAGGCCGAGATCAGCGAGGTCTCGCCCGAATACCTGCCGAAGAGTTCTACCACAGCGATGCGCTCGTGTGAGCCGGCCGGGGTGCGCAGGGCGTGAATGAACTCGACGCTGCGCGTGACGGCCGTCGAGAAGCCGATGCAGTAGTCCGTCCCATAGACGTCGTTGTCCATGGTCTTGGGGATGCACACAACAGGGAATCCCTCTTTATGGAGCCGCACGGCGTAGCTTAGCGTGTCGTCACCACCGATAGCGAGCACCCCATCCAGTTTCAGGGCCTGGAGAACTCGCAGTACATGTGACGTGCAATCCACGGTCTTGTCCTGGTCTGAGGTATCGAAGGCATCCCGGAGAAACTCGGGAAGGTCCCTCGGTTTGACCTTGGCCGGGTTGGTGCGAGAGGTGTGCAAGTAAGTACCTCCCGTCCGGTCAATGGTCCTGGTATTCGCTCTCGTCAGCAGCATCGTGTGCTGGTCGAATGACCCCGGGTCGTCAGGATTCAAGTACAGCAAGCCTGCCCAGCCACGCCGGATGCCCACCATATCGTGGCCTTCATCGGCTGCGCGGTACACGGCTGCTTTGATGCAGGAGTTCAACCCGGGGACATCACCGCCTCCGGTTAGGATTCCGATGCGCATGTTCGCTATTCCTCCTTACCTCTATGAATTGCCCTACCTGTAAAGGGACCAGCTCTCAAAGGTCCTCAGTCTAAAGCAGATGTTCATGTAAGTCAACTACAGGGTAAGTTCTGGGCGTATTTCGGGGCTTCACTCTAAGAGCGCGACGCTTCAGCGTCGCGGCTTCTTCTACCGCTCAGCATGACGGTGAAATGCAGCCGGCAACTGTGTATTCTGCCAGCCCAAGAAACATAAGTGTTGGGCCATTGGCGACGATCTTTCCCCAAAGTTTCCGCATTTTTCCCGGAAAATTCACCGAATAGGGACAGAAAGTTCACCACTTTGTGATAAGATACATTAAGTATAGCCGGGCCCGCCATGGCCATTGGTCAGGATGGGGGGTACAGGCTTGCCATGGCCCCGGCTCCCGGCGATGCACCTACCGGGCGAGGCAGGCCGCACATCGAGGCGCGAGCCTGGCGGGCTCTCCCCGGTGGGTTCCCCCCCCAGTTTGATGCTTCTGACGAGGAGGTGCGGCGGATAGGCCAGAAGGTGGTGCGCCGTAGGAACCACTGTATTCCCGTTGCTATGTTATTGTTTCTAAGGGGGAGTACACTGCCGGGAAAGGAGGTGAGGCGACTGCCTGTGACATACGAGTGGAAAGGCCCTGACAGGGCTTAGCTGTCAGGGCCCGGTGCGGAGGCTGGCATAACGCCGCTCCCCACACGGCCATTATGCCACAGCCCCGCTTTTGGAGCAACTCTGCTAAAAGCAAGGAAAGGAGATCCCTGCCATGGAACGCAAGAGAACCCTGACCTTCGGGCTGCTGGCCATCGCGGTGGTGGTGGCCCTGGCCCTCGTGGGCGTGGCCTACGCCCTGTGGAGCGAGACGCTCACCATCAACGGTACCGTCCAAACCGGTAATGTGAGCATATCCATTGGGGCAGTCAGCGATAACGACAATGGCCCAGACCCGAGGTACACAAAGGATGTGGGAGACTGCTGGGTGACCGGGGATAGCAATGAGCCTGCTCAGGCGACCATCTCTGTGTCGAACGGCTATCCGAGCTACTCGTGCACTGCGACCATCACGGTTAAGAACGACGGGTCTGTGCCTGTGAATCTGCATGACATCCACTTCACACAGAGCCCGCCGGCCTGGCTCACAGTCACATTGCCTAGTCTCGGGGATGTTCAGGTTGATGCTAACGGGACCTACGACATTAGTATCATCCTGCACGTGGAGCAGGCGGCTGGCGAAAATGCCTCTGGCAGCTTCACAACTGAGACGCTGGCCCATCAGTGGAACGAGGAGCCGGGGCCATAGGGCAGCTGAAGTCAGCTTAAGGCGGGAGGGGGGGTGAACCGCCCCTCCCGCTGAGAGGAGGCGCCCAATGCGCACATCACTTATGGCGCTACTGCTCCTGATACTGGCGCTGGGCAGCCTGGGGGTGGCCTATGCCCTGTGGTCCGAGACGCTGCAGATCAGTGGCACGGTGAACACCGGCGTGCTGGATGCTAGCTGGATAAATCCGGCATTCTGCCAGGAGTTCTACGGCTGGCCCGGGTGGCAGGGCTGGGGTGAGTTCGGGGGGAAGGATGTGGGATCGGTCAGCATCAGCATTGATCAGAACGACTCCCACCTCGTCCATTTCACGATCACGAACGGCTATCCCAGCTATGCCGTGGACTGCTCGGTAAAGTACAACAATACCGGCACGATACCGTGGAAGGTCGAATCCATCACGTTCAGCACGAGCGACCCGGACCTGACTGGCTGCACGACTGTTCGCGACCCCAATACGGGCTCGTTCTCGACAACCTGCGATCAGTTGGCTATCGTCTTCACCGATGGTCTCTGTGAGCAGGTTGACCCTGGCAACCCGTTCGGGCTCGCCAGCAACTTCAAGGTGCATGTCGAGCAGGGTGCCAGTGAGCTGGCAACATACGACTTCGCCCTTGCTATCCAGGTGAACCAGTGGAACGAGAGTAACTGCCCGTAGGCAGACGTTTAAGGGGGCGGGGGTGGCAGTCCCCGCCCCCACCTGTCCGATGATGTGAGCGCTGAGACATGACGCGAAGAACGATAGCGGGCATCGCCGTGCTCCTCGTCCCCATCGCCCTGATGCTGGGGAGCTTCACCCTGGCCTATTACCTGTGGCCGGAGGCGATGGTGGTCCAGGGCCGGGCCAGCACCGGCGGCACGGGCGCGGTCTGGTTCTTCCGCTCCTGCGACGACCCGGAGACCGAAGGCAAGGACGTGGGGGCCTGGTCGGTCGCACCTGCCGACCGTGAGCAGAAGACCCTACAGGTGACGATCAGTAACGGCTACCCGGGCTATGAGGTCTACTGTGAGCTGCACCTGGCCAATAGCGCCGCGTTCCCGCTGAAGGTGACCAGCGTCAGTGTGATCAACCCCAACCCACAGGCCCTGACAGTGACGGCCCAGGAGGACCCGGCGCAAGCCGGCAAAGTGCTGCAACCCTGCGGCTCCACCCCCGCCTGGGGCACGACACCTGCCCATGTACCCGCTCGCTGCCGCACCGAGATCCAGTTGACCCTGCATATCGAGCAGGGTGCTGCGCCGAAGAGCAGCTATGGCTTCACCATCGAGGTGAAGCTGGAGCAGACACCATGAGGGCAGAGGACGGAAGACGGAGGACGGAGGATGGAGGCTATGAGTGAGGCAACTGGAGACCTGGGCCTGCGGCGGCACGGGCTGGCACCAGCCCTGCCCCGCTGGGGTTGGGCCCTGGTGACCGGCTGGCTGGTGCTGCTCTTCGTTATCACTAACGGCCTGTTATCGTGGGTCGCCCCGGCGGACCTGAACATCTATGTCCTCCAGCCTGTGCTGTGGTCATCGTTGGGGGTGCTAGTCTTCTGGCTGTGGCGACAGGAAGATCGAGAGGTGGCCTTCCCCAAGAACCGCTGGCTGGCGGCGGTGGCGGCCCTGGCCGGGCTGTTCCAGGTGGCCCTCTTCGTTCTGGCTGGGCTGCTGGCGGGCTTCGGACGCTCCCCCTACGCGCGCCAGACCCATCTCGTGGCACTGAACCTGTGGTTTGTAGGCACCCGGTTGGCGGGGCTGGAGCTGGCCCGCTGGTATCTGGTCAGGTCACTGGGGCGGCGTTCGACCTTCCTGGGAGTTGCGGTGGCTTGGTTCCTGCTCACCGTCGTGACCCTCTCCATGGCCAGCTTCGGCCAGCTCAGCCAGGGGGAGACAGCCTTCCGCTTTTCGGGCCGGCTGCTGCTGCCTACTGCCGCGGAGAACCTGCTGGCTACCTACCTGGCGTTCATAGGCGGACCGCTGCCCGCCCTTGCCTACCGGGGCACCCTGGCGGCCTTCGAGTGGCTCTCCCCTATCCTGCCCAACCTCCAGTGGACTTTCACCGCCTTCCTGGGTACCGTCGCGCCGGTGCTGGGCCTGCTCATTGTGCGCGACCTGCTGAGCTGGCGAGCCGCCTCACAGGAGGCCGTAGGGCCCAAGAGGTCGTCTTCAGGCGCGGGCTGGGTGCTGCTGGTCGTGTTTGTCGTCTTTCTGTTCTGGTTTAACGCCGGCCTGTTCGGTGTCCGCCCTGCCCTCATCAGCGGCATCAGCATGGAGCCGACGATTAAAGCCGGGGACATCGCCATCACACGACCGGTGTCGCCCGGCGATGTCCGGGTTGGCGACATCGTCCGCTATCGCCAGGGGCACACGGCCATCCTGCACCGTGTCATGGAGATGTACAGACAAGGCGATAAGACCATCTTTATCACCAAGGGGGATAACAACAATACGGCGGATGCCCCCTGGGATTCCAGCCAACTGGAGGGCAAACTCGTGTTACTGATTCCCAAAGTGGGGTGGGTTCCAATTCTGCTGAGGCAATTGATTGCAAGTGTGCTTGGGAGATTGAGGTAGAAGCGAGTCGCGCAATGTCACGCATTCGGTCGGCGCTACGGTCGTTGTCTTGGGGACTGGGTCTCCTGGCCCTGGTGGCGGTGATGATGCTGGTCATCCCGGTGGCCTCCGGCCTGTGGTCGGAGGTCTTGGGCATCAGCGGGACGGTGGAGATCGGTGCCTTCACGCCCACGCCCACCCCGACGCCGACCTCGGTGCACAACTGCACCTATAGTATGGGCTACTGGAAGACCCACCCGCGCGCCTGGCCGGTCGCCGAGATCACCATCGGCGGCGTGACCTACACCAGGCAACAGGCCATCAACATTCTGCGCACAGCACCCCGCGGCGACGCAACCTACATCCTGGCGCAACAACTCATCGCCGCCAAACTCAATATCCGGCATGGGGCCGACCCCAGCGCCGTCACGACCACCATCAGCGACGCCGATAACTGGCTCATCGCCCACCCGCTGGGGAGCAACCCACCCAACCCCGACCGCCAGATCGGAATTAGCCTGGCCTCCACCCTCGAACGATATAACGAGGGGGAGATCGGACCAGGCGCCTGCCCCACTGCCGGCCTGGGCGAGGCAACGATCACGCCGGCGCTCCAATC
>CADDZL010000024.1 GCA_902812335.1 Chloroflexota bacterium
CCGCCAGCGTTCATCCTGAGCCAGGATCAAACTCTCCGTACTTACCTCAAACACCCCTAACGGAGTGCTCTCAGCCTTTCCGTGAGCCCATCCTCCGCTCCTCCCCTCAGTTGTTAAGGTGCTGCTCTCTTAGCGACCAGGATCTTAACATACTTCGCACACCCTGTCAAGAACGGCCCGGCGCTTCAGTTCCGGGCCGACTGCCAGCAGTTGCACGGCGCGTGGCTTGAAGCCATCCCGTGAGGGAGAGAGCCAAGCCCTGAGGGCTAACCTCTCCCCCGGCCCCTCCCCTAGCAGGGGAGGGGCCGGAGGGTTAGGTCTTCCTCAGCTCCGCAGGGGCGTCGCGTCTGTTGCTCCCAATCTGGTACACACCCGGGCCATTCTCCCTCATGCCGCGCCTCTCCGACGGTGCGCCTCCATCGTCGCGTGATCGCATTCATCTGTGAATCCCTTCATAACCACATATGCACGCTAGCCCAGCGCTGCCAACCGCTCGGCCAGCTTGGCATGAGACGTTCGCAGTTCTGCCAGCCTGGCCCGTTCGCGTGAAACCACTTCAGCCGGCGCTTTGCTTACAAAACCTTCATTGGCAAGCAACCCTTCCAGCCGAGCCACCTGCTTTGCCAGGTCGTCCAGTTCGCGCTGCAGGCGCTCGCGCTCGGCAGCCAGGTCCACCATTCCGGCCAGGGGCAGGTAGCACACCACCGGGCCGCTGACCAGGGTCACGGCTTGTTGCGGTCGTTCGGCGAGGGCGGCTGCGATCTGCGTCTGTTCAGCATCCAGCCGGGCCAGGTTCACCAGCAGGTTGCGGTGGCCTTCCAGAAGCGCGGTTTGCTCCCCGGCGACGAAGAGGGCGGGGATGCGCCGCCCCGGCTCAACATTGTGCTCGGCGCGAGCGTTGCGGATGCCGCGCACCAGCTCCATGATTAATCCCATATCGGCCTCAGCCTGTGGGTCTGTCTCCCCCGGCTCGGGCCAGGGCGCAATGATCAGCGCTTCGCCCTCGTGTGGCAGCGCCTGCCAGATGGCTTCGGTCACGAAGGGCATGAAGGGGTGGAGCAGGCGCAAGGTGCGTTCGAGGACGTGCACCAGCACCGCCTGCGTCGTTGCCTGTGCCCCTGCGTCATCTCCGTATAGCCGGCTCTTGGCGCTCTCGATGTACCAGTCGGCGTACTCACCCCAGAGAAAGTCATAGAGTTGCCGCCCGGCTTCGCCGTACTGGTAATCCTCGATCAGCCGCGTCACGTCGGCAATGAGCCTGTTGTGGCGGCTGAGAATCCAGCGATCCGGCAGCGCCAGCGAAGCCGCCGGGGGCAGAGTAGGAAGTGCATCGGCGGACAGATTCGACCTGACGAAGCGGGCTGCATTCCAGAGCTTGTTGGCGAAGTTGCGGCTGGCCTCCACGCGACCGATGTTCAGGCGCATGTCATTGCCAGGTGTCGAACCTGTCACCAGCGTGAAGCGTAGGGCGTCAGCGCCGTACTGATCGATCAGCACCAGCGGATCGATGACGTTGCCGCGTGACTTCGACATCTTCTGGCCCTTTTCATCGCGGATCAACCCGTGCAGGTACACGGTCTCGAAAGGGGCCTGGCCGGTCATCTCCAGCCCAAACATGATCATCCGCGCTACCCAGAAGAACAGAATATCATAGCCCGTCTCCAACACGGTCGTCGGATAGAAGTATTCAAAGTCAGGCGTGCGTTCCGGCCAGCCCAGTGTGCTGAAGGGCCACAGGCCGGACGAGAACCACGTGTCCAGCACGTCTTCGTCCTGGTGTAAGCGCGTGCTGCCGCAGTGAGCGCACGCGCCGGGATCGTCCACCGTACTGGTCTGCCCGCCGCAATCGTCACAGTACCACACTGGGATACGATGGCCCCACCACAATTGGCGGCTAATGCACCAGTCACGGATATTCTCCATCCAGTTGAAATACACTTTGTTAAAGCGCTCAGGCACGATCTGAATGAACCCATCGCGCACGGCCTGTAGCGCGGGCTCAGCCAGCGGCTTGATCTTCACGAACCACTGGGTCGAGATGCGCGGCTCGACGATCGTATCGCAACGCTGGCAATGGCCGAGCGCGTGCGTGTGATCCTCTACTCGCAAGAGCAGCCCTTCGCGTTCCAGATCGGCCACCAGGTTGGCGCGGGCCTGGAAGCGGTCCTGGCCGACATACGGGCCGGCGCGGTCGTTCATATGAGCCGTTGGCGTCATCACGTCAATTTGCTCAAGGTTATGGCGCAACCCCATCTCATAGTCGGTCGGATCGTGGGCTGGCGTCACCTTCACCGCGCCGGTGCCGAAGTGCATATCCACTGCCGGGTCCACAACAATGGAGATGGGTCGCCCGAGCGCGGGCAGGATGGCCGTCCGGCCCACCAGGCCCTGATAACGTTCGTCATCAGGATGCACCGCCACGGCGCTGTCGCCCAGGATGGTCTCCGGGCGTGTGGTCGCCACCGAGATGAACTCGGTCGCGCCCTCGGCCCAGCGGCCGCTACCCCAGGGGTTCGTTGGGCCATGCCAGGCGTCGTTGATGAGCGGATAGCAGACCGTCCACAGGTGTCCCGGCTCCTCCCAATGAATAACCTCCAGGTCGGAGATAGCCGACTCGCAGCGCGGGCACCAGTTAACCAGATAGGTGCCCCGGTAGATCAGCCCTTTGTGATAGAGGCGTACAAAGGCCGTACGCACGGCACGTGACAGGCCCTCATCGAGCGTGAAGCGCTCGCGGGACCAGTCGCATGAAGCCCCCAGGCGGCGATGCTGGTCAGCGATGACATGCCGATACCTCTGCACCCAATCCCACACGCGGGCGACGAAGGCCTCACGGCCCAGGTCCTGGCGGGTTTTGCCCTCCTTTGCCAACTGTTTCTCCACGACGTTCTGAGTGGCGATGCCGGCGTGGTCCTCCCCCGGCACCCACAGCGTCGGCCGCCCGCGCATCCGGTGGTACCGGACCATCAGGTCCTCGACCGCGGCGGTAATAGCGTGGCCGAGGTGCAGTTCGCCGGTCACATTGGGCGGCGGCATCGAGATGACGAACGGCCGCGGCCGGCCATCCGTTGGCTGCGTGTTCGGGTCCACGCTGGGCTTGAAGTACCCCTGTGCCTCCCACCAGGCGTATAGCGCGGCCTCGGTCGCACCAGGATCATAGGTTTTGGGCATCTCCTGAGATGCGTTCATGCGTCCTCCTGCTTCACCGATAGAATGATCAGGTGGTGGCTGTCAAACTTGAATGGGTTAAGTTCCCAGTCGCCGTAATAGGCTATTGGTAGCAGCCCGGCGGCTTTGAGCATCCGCGTCAGTTCGGCGTTTGTGGGTAACAAAACGCCCTCTCGCCCCACATGAGGACGAAAGGGCATCCCTTCCGCGCTACCACCTCATTTCGCCAGGCGTTGCCGCACCAGCGCACTCAGCGCCCCGACCATCATCAGGGCTTCGCTATAACGGGCTCACCCGTGCCGGTCTAATCTTCGCCGGAGCGAATTTCTTCGGCAGTCGGTCCGGACGACCTTCAGCAGCGGGCACCTGCGGGGGCTTCCAGCCTATGGCCGCTCCTTCTCTGTCAGAGCCCATTGTGCCACGCCGTGAACAGCGCGGCATGGTTGGCTGCTTACTCCTCCCGGAGATTTAGAGCACATCATAGCACGAAATCAGGCCAAAGTCAACCTCCCACCAGCCGCAGTAGCTCAGGGAAATCCCGGCCCAGAACGGCAACCGCTACCATCTTGACCGTCTTACCAGCGAAGGTCGCCAGCAGGAACTGCCAGATGGGGACGCGTAGAGCCCCCGATACCATCCCGGCCAGATCGAAGAAGGGATTAGGAACAAGGGCGAGGACAAAGATAACTAAGAGACCATAACGGCGCATCCAGCGCACCAGCCCGTCGTAGACCTTGCGGTTCTCGACGATGGCCTGACCGCTGAAGCCCGCCAGATAGCCCGACATCTCGCCCAGGGTGGAGCCAGCACCGGCCGACAGGCCGATCAGAAACGGATCGAGCCCGGCCCTGCCCAGGCTAAACACAGGCAGCAGGCCAGGAGCTGGCAGCACGATGGTGGCACTCGCCAGGAAGCTCAAGGCGAAGATGCCAGGATAACCAAACATCCGGAAACGCTGGACTTGATCGCGGTTGACGCTGATCACGATGCTGACCACGACGACGGCGACAAAGGCTCCGATCCGTGCCAGGCGTAACCCCCAACTCGGCGGAGACCGAGGGACCAACGTTGAAGGGTGAACCGTCGCGCTATCGGCGCCGTCGTTCCTCATGGGCCCTCTGTGATACTGATCCAGTCGATCACAGTAGCGGGAGTCGGAGTGCCCGGCTCGCGGCGCTTGATGAGCTTCAACACATCCATCCCCTGGACGACTTCGCCGAAGATGGTGTGTTTGCCGTTTAGCCAGGGTGTGGGGACGAAGGTGATAAAGAACTGGCTGCCGTTCGTGTTGGGTCCGGCATTGGCCATCGCCAGCAGGCCCGCTTTGTCGAACACCAAGCCGTTATTGGTCTCATCCTCGAACTGGTAACCGGGGCCGCCGGTGCCTGTGCCCGTAGGGTCGCCCCCCTGGGCCATGAAGTCCTCGATCACCCGATGGAAAGTCACGCCATCGAAGAAGCCCTGGCGGGCCAGAAACACGAAATTGTTGACTGTCTTGGGCGCCTCGTCCGGGAAAAGCCTCACCACGATGTCACCGACCTCGGTCGCTATCGTCGCCGTGTAGTGCTTCTTTGGGTCAATGGTCATGGGCGGCGGTGTGGCGAAGATGCCGTTGCGCTCGCCCGGAGCCTTGGCCGCCAGCGGCCGGTCACCCGTGGGTGTAGGGCGTGGCGTGCGAGTGGGGGCCGGCGTGCCCGGGCTGGGTGTGGCCACTGCGGTAGTTGTCCCAGGCGGCGCGGTCAGGACGCCGACGGTGGCGGCTGGTGTCGTACTGCTGGCGGCAGTCTGTGAGGGCCGGTTCCGCAGTAAGATAACAGCCACGGCCACAGCCAGGATGACAAGCGCTGCGCCAATGGCGATGGCCGCAGTGCGGTCCTGGCTGCTGCGTCGGCGCGCCCGCCCCGATCTGCCCCCGACAGAGGACTGGCTATCCGGTACGCCGGGCCGACGCAGTTTAGATGGATTCGGTTTGGGTCGCGAAGAGCCATGACGCTTGGTGGATCGCTTACTCAACGTAACACCTCTTGGATAACGGATATTGGATCAGATGGTATATGGACCGGGGGCACCCAGACGCACGATCTTCTCGCGCCCGAAAGTCACGCCGGCAGTCGCATTGCACGAATCCATCACCAGTCTGGCGTGAGCGACGACCCAGGCGTAGTCCAGGGCGCTGTGGCCGGTGACGATGACTATACAATCCTGCCCGGCAATGGTTTCAGCCGTCAACGGTGCACTGGTTAGGGTCACCCGGTCTCGGAGGAACACGTCGCCGCCAACGTGGAATAGCGGGACGTAGGGGTCATGATAGGACACCATAGCGCCGCGTCCCAAGAGCAGCTCGATAATGCGCTCGGCTGGCGAGTTGCGCGCATCATCCACATCGCGTTTGAAGGCGACGCCCAAAACGAGGACCCTGGCACCATTCAGAGGTCGGCCCTGGTTGCCCAGCGCATCAGCTACCTGGCCGACGACGTGAAAGGGCATGGCCTGGTTGACTTCGGCGGCCAGCTCGATGAACTTGGTGTAGAAGTCGTATTGGCGGGCTTTCCAGGAGAGGTAATACGGATCCACAGGAATGCAGTGGCCCCCCACCCCTGCCCCCGGATAAAACGGCATGAACCCAAATGGTTTGGTCTTCGCTGCTGTGATCACTTCCCAGATGTCAATGCCCATACGTTCGGAGAGCAGGGCCAGTTCGTTGACCAGAGCAATGTTGACGCTGCGGAAGATGTTCTCCAGCAGCTTGGTCATCTCGGCGGCGCGGGGTGAGGAGACGACGACCACCGGCGCACCCAGCCGTGCTAGCAGCGCCCGCGCCCGCTCGGCACAGGCTGGGGTGATCCCGCCAACGACTTTGGGTGTATTGGTGACGTTCCATTCCTTGTGGGCTGGCCCAGGGTCGATCCGCTCTGGGGAGAAGGCCAGGTTAAAGTCAGTCCCGGCACGCAGGCCGGTGCGTCTCTCTAGAATAGGCAGCACGACCTCTTCGGTGGTGCCAGGGTAGGTTGTGCTTTGCAGCACGACGAGCTGGCCCGAACGTAGCCGTTCCGCGATGCCCTCACTGGCAGCCTTGATATAGGACAGGTCAGGTGCGCGCATCGCATCGAAGGGCGTCGGCACGCAAATGAAGATGGCATCAGCCTGGCGCAGGCTCTCGTAGTCATCGGTGGGAATCAGGGCTCCGGCGCCGATCAGACGGGCCACGGTCGCACTGTCCACGTCGGCAATGTAGCTTCGGCCCTGCCGCAGGCTGGCGACCTTATGGGGATCGAGATCGATCCCGATGACCCTCAATCCGCACGCAGCGAAAGCGGCCGCCAGGGGCAACCCAACATACCCCAGTCCGATGACTGCCAGGGCCTGCACCTCGTCCGTCGGCCGACCAGTCATAAGCCTTCCCCCGGAATCGGATGTTGATAAACGCGGATGAACGCAGGTCTAGTGTTCATCAGCATCCCCCGCTCCCTTTGTGGCTGGCAAGCTGATGATAGCCGACGGCTGAAACTCCAGTTTCCACAGCGCCCAGAGCGCGATCAGCGCGACCAACCCGCCGATGGCATAGCCCTGAATCACGCTCGCCTGGGTGACGAAGACAGCCAACACGCCGAGTGTGCCGCACAGGACATATAGGGTCAACACGGCCTCGCGGTGAGTCATGCCCAGCGCCACCAGGCGGTGTGACACGTGGTCCTTGCCGGGTGTCGTCAATGGATTCAGGCCCCGCCGCAAGCGAGAAACGACCACTAATGTTGTGTCGAAGATGGGCAGCCCCAGCACCAACACCGGGATCATCCACGTCACGAAGGTCACGTTGTCGAAGCGCAGCTTGATGCCGGTAGCGGCCAAAATGAAGCCCAGAAACAGACTGCCTGTATCGCCCATGAAGATGCTGGCCGGGTTGAAGTTGTACACGAGGAAGCCCAGACACGCGCCCAGGAGGGCCGCGCTTAACGCTGCCACCAAACGCTGCCCGCTCATCACCGCCATGAGGAGAAAGAAGGCACTGGCGATGGCGGCCACGCCGCCGGATAGCCCATCCATGTTGTCGAGCAGGTTGAGTGCGTTGGTGATGCCGATGACCCAGAGTAAGGTGGCGGCCACATTGAGTGCCGGGATGGGGAACAGGGAGATACTGACATCGGTGGCAATGAGGAGCGCAGCAGCGACGGCTTGTCCAGCAAGCTTGAGCAACGGCCGCAGTCCCCACCGATCGTCCCAGATGCCCAGAAACGATACCAGGGCCGCGCCCAAGACGATTCCGGCAAGTTGCCGGATGAAGAACAACCGCTCTTGCTCTTGGGGCGAGAGCAGGGCCAGGATGATCAACGCGAGCAGGAACGCCAGCACGATGGCGACACCGCCCATCTTGGGCGTGGGCCGGGTGTGGACATCGCGCGCTCTGGGTTGGGCCAGCAACCCCAGCCGAGGAGCCAGGCGGCGCACCACAGGCGTAGCGCCCCCTGCCAGAAGCAGCGCACCGATGAAGATCAGCATGAAAGTCGTGGTCATGGTGTTTGGACTGCGGCCGCGCCCATGCGGGTGCGGACGTCGTTAATCAGTTCTTGAATCATGGGTTTCTGTGGTTCGGGTGCCAGGTCGAGGGCCTTCTGCGCTTCGTTGAGGGCCTCCGGATACCGGCCACAATCGCGGTAGCTCACCGCCAGATTACGGTGCGCGTTCCAGATCGTCGGCTCATTCGCAGGCAGCAACGCGATCAGTCGCAACGTGGTTGTGATTCCGTCCTGGCAACGCCCCAGTTCGACGTAAGCTACCGAGAGCCCATCCCAGGCAGTGGCTAGCTTGGGACTGAGCTGCACCGCCTTCTCGCCATAGGGGATCAGTTGCTGGTAGTATTTGAGCTTCTCATCCCGGCCGGTGGCAAGCTGAGCACGATCATAGTACAGATTCGTCAGCAGCGAGTAGGTTTGGTCATACTGCTGATCGAGTTCCAGCGACTTCTGGTACTTAGCGACTGCGCCCTCGAAGTCACGGAGATTGTCCCATAGCAGCGAACCCCACTCGTTCCATAGTTGGGCGTTATGGGGGCTCAGGTTAGTGGCCTGCTCATAGTAGCGGGCGGCCTCCTGTGCTTTCTGAATCGCCTGCGCGCGAGCGTCTTGGGCTTGCTGCTGACGCTGCGTGACCTCGGCGGTGTTCTTGTTCGCCTGGGCCGTGCGCGCCATTTGATCGTACTGCGCCGCCCGCGCGTTCAATATATCTGCCCAGCGGCGGTTCAGGCGGGCCAGGTTGGCTGCGTGGTCGGTATTCAACGGGTTGATCACCTGCGCATCCAGCAGCTTCTCCCGCGCGGTCTGAAGCAGCCGGTCCTGGGCAGCCGGATCGTCGAGCGCGGCCGCCAGTTCCAGATCAGCACGGCCCAGGAACAGATAATAGTAGTCCTCGTTCGGCGCCAGTGTCAATGCTTGCTCGTGCAGTGTGACGGCCGCTTCCCACGAAGTGGCCTCTAGCTGGCGCTGCTGTGGGTCGGTGGCAGTGCGCAGGCTTGCTGCCTGTTTTTCATATGGATCGGCCTGCTTGTATACGATGTCCGCGATGATGACATTCAGGTTGGTGGTGACAATCAGCCAAGGCACGACCAGCAGCGCAACCACGCTGGCGACCGTCCCCCCGGTGGACCAGCGCCGAAGCCCGGACGATGAGGGGCGGAGCAACAACCAGGCCACCAATGCAACGGTCGCGAAGACAAACAGATAGAACAGGCTCAGCATGTTGGCGATGCGGCCAGCGATGATTTTAACCCCCTGGATCCCGACCAGGGCGCTGGAGTGGTCGCTGACGATGAACGAGAGCGTCCCGGCGATGATCATGTAGCACGCGAACGCGAGTGCGCCCGACACCCCGGCTACAGTCGCAGTGCCTGCTTGCCAGGTGGCACCCGGCCGGGAAAACACCCCCTGGCGTGCCAGTTCGGCGGCGGCCAGCCCACTGCACATCAGCCAGGCCAGGAGTACCAACCCCAGAGCGCCATATGATGTCGCGCCGTTCTGGCGTTGGAGTGTGGTCAGCGATGTCACCAGGACATCCCAGGTCGAGCTATCGCGCGGCGGGTTGGTAATGAACTCAAAGCCGATTGTAATCAGGATCAGCCCCAATATCGCAGCCAGCGCAAGGGTGGGGCTCAGCCAGTCTTCGCCAACCGACAGGCGGCCACCGGCGACCTGCTCGGCACGCCGCCGCCGACTGCGCTTCTTGCCGCCTGGCTGGGGCGAGAAGGGTGCTGGGCGAGGAGACCCCCCACGATCCGCAACCGACGCCTCCCGTTCTGGGGTCGTTTTAGTGGCTTCCATCTGAGGGATCAGGTAGCCGATAGCGACTATCAGGCCGCTATAGGTCCAGAAGTACAGGCGCGTGGCGGCGATAGCGATGCCGAAGTGAATCTCAATGAAGTGAGCAATAATGCCGCCGAGAAGTGCGATGAGAAGAAGCTGACGGTTATGGCTGAGCCTAGCCATCCCTTCTCCATAGAAGAAGAGCACGCTGATCGCCAGGTAGATAAGGACGCCGAAGGCGATGCCGGTGGGCAGACCGACGCCGATAAACTCCTCACCCGCTGCGCGCCATGCCACGATCGTCGCGATCAGACCGCCGCCCACATACAGGCCGACGAACAGCCAACGCTGGATGGCAGCGCGCATCAGCCCTAATGCCTTCAGCCCATAGTAGAAGACGGCCCCGTAGAGAAAGAGCTGCACGACCAGGCCGAGCACGCCGGTGATGGCCAGGGCATCCAGGGTCTCGTTGTGCGCACGATCCGGCGAGGCGTTGCGCGATTCCAGATGGGCCAGGTTGGGTGGGTAGAAGCGATTGTAGGCCACATACATGGACTCCGGCCCGTAGCCGATCAGGGGGCGCAGCGCGTTATAGGGGTCCTGTGAGCCATCGGGGAAGACCAGCGGCTCGTGCGGCGAGATCAGATCGACCGTCCCTTCCCAGATCAAGACACGCACTTTACCCGTACCACCCTCGATCTCGAAGATGGTCCCCAGGCGACCCAGGTAGGGCACTTTGCGCAGTTCCGCCAGCGGGCTGTTGGGCAGGTTAAGGACGATCAGGAAAACCAGGCCGGCGATGGCCGTGGCGATCACGCCGAACATCAGCCAGCGAGCACGCCAGTAGAGGGCCAACAGCAGGCCCAGGAAGAACAGGCCGGCGAACCATCCGATCCACGGTCCCCGGCTACCGGAGAAGTAGATCGTCAACGTTTGCAGCACCAGCACGATGACATAGCCGGCAGCGCGCACAACATCGTACCCGTTGAGCTGCTCCCGCCGCAGCATATCGCTGAACGATTCGACGATCCGGCCCACAGTCAGTGGAAAGACCATGATCAGGTAGGCCGCGATGAAGATGGCGTTACCCATGTTGCCAGCCACGCGCGTGACGACATCGCCTCCCCAGGGTAGAGGATCGGCTCCGGCCCGCTGCAGCAGTCCATAAAGCGCTATGGGCACGCTTGTCAGAATGGCTACCGTGACCAGCCGGTCAACTTGCTCCTGACGCCGCACGATGGCCAGAAGCATGGCGAAGACGATGATGTAGGACAGTAGGGTGTAAGTACCTTGTAGACGTTGATACGAGCCCAGCAGGCTGACCCGCGGCGAGACGGAGAAGATCGTGGAGACCAGATAGACAGCCACGAGTGCCAGCGTAGGCAGGACCAGCGGAGTACGCAGCCAGGTGCGGAGTCCATCCCTCCAGCCCTTATCGCTCCAGGCCGGGGAGGTGGTTGCTCGCTCGACCTGCATCACGATCCAGGCGGCGATCATGACAAGGGTGATAGAGCGGAGCAGGGTGATCTTGTCGGGTTCGAAGACGCGGGCGGAATATACGTTGAAGAAAAGCGGAACCAGAACCAGGGCGGCCAGCCATCCCGCCTCGATCAGGGTCTCACAATAGCGGCTGAGTTTAGTCGTCAATTCGGCAACCCCACTACCCACACCAAGCGGGAGTGATAATACCCCAGCTTGAATAAACCGTCAAACCAGGTCCACATCGCTGTTCGCCGGCCCGCTCGTCGTCAGCGACGCGGCGAGGAGTTCGTGATAGAGCTCCAGCACCTGCTGCACCATATGCGCCTGGCTGAATTCGGGCCGGCGTGCACGCATTCGGGCTTGTTCGCCGAGCCGTCTACGCAGATCGGTGTCGGACAGAAGCAAGTTGATCGCCCGCGCCAGAGCCCCCGGCTCGCAGGGTGGAACCACCAGGCCGGTCTCGCCATGCCGGTTGACATAAGAGGTTCCCGTGCCCACTTCGGTCGAGATGGCGGGTAGTCCAGCCGCCATGGCCTCCAATAGCACCGTGCCAAAGGCCTCGGCGCGGGCGTTAGCCGGTAAGACGAAGATGTCGGCGGCATGATACAGCGAGGGCAGCAGTTCGTCAGGCACATCCCCCAGGAAGTGTACCCGCTCCGCCACGCCCAATTGCTGAGCCAACGCCCGCCAGGGCTGCTCCATCGGCCCGCTTCCGCCCACGAGCAGGTGTGCTGGCACCTGCGTCAGCGCTCGCAGCAGATCGTCCAGGCCCTTGTAGTAGCGCAGACGCCCAACGAAGAGCAGTAGGGCCGACGGTGGCTGCTTTGCGCTGATCCCCTCTTTAGAAGATCTGCATTCATCGGCGCTGATCGGTATCCGATTGCGAAAGGCGGCCACCTGAGCCGGGTCGGGGGCGCTGAAGCGGTCTGCGTCTATACCCAGCGGGATGACGACGCATTTGTCCGCGAAACGTTGCAGATAGGGAGATGTGGCGATGTAGTTGGGGCTGGTGGCGATGATGCGATCCGCCTTTGCCAGGACGCGCCATAGGAGCGGCCGGTAAAAGCGCAGCAGGCCCTGCTGACGCACGATATCACTGTGGTAGGTGATCACCGTGCGCCGGGCCCGGCCCAGCAGGGTATGGGCCGCCTCGCCCAACGGGTAAGGGAAGTGCAAATGTGTGATGTCCGGTCGCAGTCGTGCGACAATGGCCGGCAGCGATAAGCTGAGCGGCGCTGAGGCGACCGTCGCCAGGCGCCCGGCCTTGATCACCTGAACGCCGCTCATCTCCTCAATCAGTGTGCGCGGTCCACGGGCTGCCACTAACACCGTGACATGGTGCCCGGCCCGCACTTGCGCCTCGGCCAAAACCCTGACATGGTTCTCAATACCGCCCAGGACGGGGTAGTAGTCTTTATATATATGGAGGATTCGCATTGCCCCGCCCATTTACCCCACTGATAGTGCCCGGTAAGCTTTCAGCGTTTCCTGCGCGGTTCGTTCCCAGGTGAAGTGTGTTGCCTGGGCGCGTCCGCGCTCACGTAGCTCTACCCGCAGGTCGGCGTCGGCCAGGACACGGCCTATAGCGTCCGCCATGTCATCAACACTGAGCGGGTCAAAAGTTACGGCTGCATCGCCGACGACTTCAGGTAGGCTGGAACTGTTAGAGCAGACAACCGGCGTGCCACAGGCCATAGCCTCTAAGGCCGGCAGGCCGAAACCCTCGTATAACGATGGGAAGACAAACAGCACCGCCCCGCTATAAAGTGCTGGGAGTTCCGCCTCGGCGATCTCGCCCGGAAAGAAGACGCGTCTGCCCAGGCCGAGCGCTTCGGCTTGTGTCCGTGCCTGCGGATAGCGCGGGTCCTCCCGCCCCGCCAGCACCAGCGGCGGCGCGCTGACCAGGCGGGCATAGGCTTCGACCAGGCGCTGCAGATTCTTATGGGGCTTGTTGATGCCGAAGTAAAGCAGATAATTCTCGGGCAATCTGTAATGTTCGCGTACGGCGGCGACCTCGGTTGTCGGACGGGGGCAGAAGGCAGCATCGGCCGCCAGAGGCGTCACCCGAATCCGGTCACTTTGGAGGTCGAAGTGCTTCCGCAAATCGTCGCGCGTCGCGCCAGAGATGGCTGCGACCGCCCCCGATGTCCGCAGTGCCAGCCAGACCGTCAGACGAAAGCTTAATCGCTGCCAGGCCGTAAACCCCTGCGGGAACATCAGTGGGATGAGATCGTAGATGGTCACCAGCGATGGGCAGGGCAGCACCAGCGGCTTGTAGAAGTATGGCGAGTGCAAGACGTCGAGCGACCAGCGCCGCGCTGCCAGAGGCCAACGTACCTGTTCGGTGGCTGACCGCGCCCGTGCCTCCAACACCTCAAGCCGTATGTTCGACGCTGCTGCCAACTCCTTCAAATCATAGCGGCTGTTGGGCAGGCCTGGGTGTGTCGCCACCATGAGTTCGTCATCAGGAGCTACGCGGCTGAGCGCCTTCACCAGATTGTACACATAACGGCCGATGCCGGGGAAATGATCCGCGATATACCGCCCATCAATCCCGATGCGCATAGTCTGTCAAGATGCGCCCGTAGGCCAGTGACAGGCCGACCAACAGTATCGTGCGCGTCAGCACGGCGACGCCGAGCACTGCCGGGGCCCGGCCTACCAGGCGCGGGACATAGATTGGATATTCTAGCAGATTGGCTCCGACAAGCAGCAAGCCACAGAGCAGGCCGATCCGGCCTGGAAAGACAATGATCAATAGCGGTAGAAGCCAGATCAGGAATTGCGGGCTGTAGCCGCGGCTGAACAGCAGCAGAAGGTTAAGGCTTAACCCGGCCAGGGCAACGACGCGCCGGGAGGGCGGGGAACCCGAAGGGCCATCTCCGCTCAGGTTAAACTGCCGCGTGAACAGCCAGATGAGCGCCCCGATCAGCACCAGTGTGATCAGCGGCCAGGGCAACCACGAGGGGTGGATGGGGCGGCCGGCCGCTGCCGGATCGGTGCGTTCGCTTAGCGGCGCGACCTGCCCAAAGCCGGTATATCCCTCAGCCAGTGCCCAGATCGTCTCCCATGAACTGCGGCCTAAGAGCGCCTGGACAGATGCTGCCGTCATCGTCGGGCCGGCCAGTGCCAGCGGCAGCAGCACGACCATGACGATCAGGCCGGTGATGCCCGCCACCTTCAGCCGATCGCGCCAGGCTGGCAGCACGTGCCAGGCGACCGGCACCGCCAGTAGCGGGAAGACCTTGAACAACCCCCCGACTGCGGCGGCCACAGCACTCTGGCCGGCCCTGCGTGTCAGCAACCGTTCCAGGGCCAGGACGAACAAGAAGGCCGGGATCGTATCAAACCAACCTACATACAGGTAGAGCGGCAGGGCTAGAAAGCCATAAAGCAGTCCGGCTTGAGCTGCTGCCCGAGGGCCGTATGCCTGCCGCGCCAACCGGTGGACCAAGACCAGCAGGCCGATATCAGCGGCGATCAGGAGTGCACCCAGGAGCGCATAAAAGGTTAGCCGTCCATCGGGGCCGAGCGGTATGACCCGACTAACGCCGTAGGCCAGCACCGTGAGCCAGGGATACAGCGGAGGGTATTCTGACCAATAGTGGATATAGGGATACTGCCCCTGACCGGCCAGGCTGGCAGCCTGCCAGGCCTTGACCCAATCGAACAGGCGGTTTGAGTCCCGACCTAGGAGTAAGGCCAGCCGCACGGCGAAAGGCAATACCCGCGAGAGCGTAAACAGGCCCAGTGCCATGTGCTGGTGTTGCTCGACCCAATCCACCCCGCGCTCCACAAGACGCGGCACGAGTGCCATCTCTCCTGAGCCTATGTTGGGTCCGGGGCCCAGACCTGGCCTCACCCCGACCTCCTGGGGACGAGCCGGTAGACCGGCCCTTGCGGCACAATGTCGAAGTAAGCGGAGAGCGCATTAATGTCATAGTAGCGATTGGTGTCGGGAATGTAGACGGTGCGCCGCGAGGCGGCCGCGAGGATGGGCTCAAGCTGCTGTCCATTGAAGGGGAGGAGTGTGAGCTGCACATCGGGTCGGCGGCCTTCCACGGTTTGCAGGTAACGTAGCACGCCGTACAGGTTCCAATCGGCGAAAATGGCGGCATCGGGCGGTAGTTCGTCCAGGATGGACTCGCCCAACTGCCGTGCGCCGGTCTCGTTCTGCTTCCACGGGCTGAACAGGTAAGTGGCAATATCCCGCCCCGGCAGATCGCGCAGACCCAGCCGGGCCAGTTGCGGCCGGACCAACTCAGGCGTGACAGCATAGGTCACGATCGGGGGCAGGATCACCAGCACGGCCAGCAGCGTAAGGCGGGTTCTGAAGGCGGACGGTCGCGTCGGTGATCGCAGGAGAGCATCAAAGCCGAGAGCAGCCCATAGAGCGAAGATAACATAAGAGGGCAGATAGAAATGGAAATTCTGGAGATAGTCGCTCAGGTGAGGGGTGATGGGTAGCCAGGACCACACAAAAGCGGCGTCGCCCAGGTAGAGCACTGCCAGCAAGGTGAAGGCGGCGCGATCACGTCGCCACAGCTCGCGCAGACCAAACACACCGGCAGCCAGTGTAAACAGGAACTGATAGGCCAGGCAGCCGGCAAAGACCAGCAGACCGACCGGCCAGAGCGATGGGGTGATAAGCACTGTCAGGAACTGCGTGATGAAGTTCACACCGACGGTGGCCGTGCTGGCCCCTGCACCCCCGCCGATGGTCAGCGCCAGATAAGGGACCAGGCCGGCGATATAGCCTACGGCAAAGTGGACCACGGCAGCCCGCCAGGCAGTGGCTCGCAGTCGCAAGTAAATGTAAATGAGCGCTCCCGGCAGCGCCATGAACAGCAGCGGGTGGCTCAAAGGTGCCAGGCCAAGAAGGAGGCCAGCCACGACCGGTGACCATCGCGCACTCGCAGGTACATCACGGCGCCCGGCGCGCAGCAGGAGCAAAACCGCCCCCATGAGAATGAGCACATTGAGTGAATACGCCTTCGGTGTAACAGCGTACGTCCAAAAGGTGTGCGAGACGGCCAGCGCCGCGATAGCCAGAGCCGCTGCCGGTGCTGAGGCTCGCAGTTCGCGCATGACGAGATAGGTCAGGGCCAGCGCCATCGCGCCCATCACTGCCGTCGCCAGATTGGCCCGGTAAGCGACATCGCCGAGGGGCAAGAGTGTGAATGGATGCACCAGGATCACCCACAGCGGATGACCCCAGACGGTCGGCACGATCTCCAGCCGGGCCGCCCGTGTCTGGAACTCCGCGAAGTCGCCCCCATTCCAGAGTACGGTTGGGGCCAGAGTCGGGATGTACAGTGCCAACGCCGCGATGAAGACCAGCGCAGCCTGGAAACCTCTGTTCATTCGATCTCTGTTGCCCCAAGCCATCATTACTCACTAATGGTTGTACGCGCGAGCCATCATGCTTCACTTGCCACTCGTCTGCCAACCGTAGATGTAGCCCAGCGCGCTGGCGTAGCTGGCCAGCGCCTTCAGCGGCTTGAAACCCGGTCGCCAGCGGCGATAAGCATATGAATAAGGCAAGAAGATATTCGGGATCAGAACGGCGGTGCGGAAGGCCAGGTAGGCCAGTCGCCGCCACCACGTGGCGAGCTGCCAGCCTCGCGTGGGATCACGCTGCACCTCCTGAGCGTGACCATAGCCGTAGTGGAACTGCTTGCGCAAGAGTGCCCCCAGGCTGGCCGGAGCCGGATGCCATACCCAGGCCTGGGGCACCAGCACGATGGTGTAGCCGCGCCGGGCGATACGCACAAAGAACTCCGTGTCCACCCCTCTGGTCAGTTCATCATCAAAGCCCCCGACTTCCTCAAAGACCTGTCGGCGTAGGGCGCAGCAGGTCGTGGTGACCTCGCAGTAATAGCCGTTTTCCCGGTTGGGGATGGTTACCAGAGGCTCGGTCACAATCGGATGTTCGATGCGCGGCACTTCACAGGCGACCCAGCGCTGAAACCAGTTTGAATCAGGCGGAATGAGCTTGCTCGCCCCGGTCACGCCGATGGCCGGGTCGTGCAGTGGCTCGACCAGCCGGCGCACGAGCGTGGCATCTCCCAGGACGGCATCGTCGTCCACAAACACGAGGACATCACCATGGGCGCGGGCGACACCGACATTGCGCGCCCGGCCGTTGGGTTGCACGCCGACGACGACCTCGATTTCAGCCAGCGGCCAGTCCTGCTGCGCCAGACTGTCGCGTAACGCGACCGGCAGGCCGTGTAGTGTCGGCACGATCACACTGACCTGTCCCAGGGAGACCTCTTGTGTCCGCAGTTGTGCCTGAGTCTGTCCCATTCCGATGCCTACCAGACTGTGTAGATCACAGAGTTGTCATGCTGAGCGCAGCGAAGCATCTCTGGTGTGCGTACAGGGGACTCTTCGCTGCTCAGAGTGACATCCCTGCGATCTACCAAGACCAGCGGCTGATAAGTATATCCCAGCTTCGGTGTAGATGTAAGTTGAGCAGCGATGCATCAGGACGGTAGGTTTAAGGTTGGGACCGCAGGCCAAACGCCCGGCGCGCCAGATAGCGCCGCCCGCGCATCACCAGATCTAACATATAGCGCCAGTCGTCTGCATTTACAATCAGGACATCGGACCATGACAAGCCCGTGGTGCGGCGGAAGATGGAAGCAACAACCAGGGCGGTCAGGGTGTAGGAGATAGACGAGGCCACGGCGGCACCCGCAATACCGAAGCGCGGGATCAGGAGCAGGTCCAAAGCAATGGTGGCGACGAGCGATATACCGGCAGATAAGGCCCCGATTTGGGGGCGGCCACGCCCGGCCATGTAGGCGTTCAAGACGTTCGGGATAATCAGCGCGACTGTGCCCGGTAGAAGCAACCATAAGGGGATGACCGACGGAGCGAAGTTCTGGCCGAAGATAAAGGGCACCACCCACCAGGCTATAGCTGCCAGCAGGATGGCTTCGGCCAGGGTAATCCAGACAACCCAGCGACAGGCCCGGGCCGTCAGTTGATTCGCCTGGGCTTCGGTTTGTCCTGCTGTGGTCGGAAATAGAATCGTCGCGACCGAATTCCCGATCATCCACAGGAACTCTGTAAGCAGCACCGCCAGGGAGTACAGGCCGACCTCCTGCGCACTGCGGTACGCTGCTACGATCAGGCTGTCCAGCCGGAAGTTGAGGAACTGAAACAGGTTAGCGGCTGTGCCACGGATGCCGTATCGAATTGAACGGCGCCAGTGATTAAAGTCACCGCGCAAGGTCAGCAGATTCCGCCGCTGGAGCAACCATAGATACACGCCAGCGGTTGAGATCGGAACAACCACGGCGTACAGAATGACCATCCCGGCAACACCCAGATGCCACAGGCCGACAACCACAGCGCCTGCCAGGGTCATGAAAGCGGTGCAGATTACCCAGATGCTGGGTGGCTTAAGCTGCTTCAAGCCGGTGAAGATTGTCGCCAGGCTGTAGTTGATCTGAGTCACCGGCAAAAGGATGATGCCGATCATCTCATAGGGGACCGGGGCTTCGGCCAGGAAACGCTTGTGAATGAGGTCCGCGAAGGGCAGATAAGCGAGCGCCGCCAGTGTGCCCACGATCAGGCCGCTCCACAGCGAATTGGCAACGGCGACGCGAGCGTTGCGCGCATCCTGGCCGACATAGTACACGTTCGCAATGTTCAGCCCCAGATTGATGATCAGCCCGATCAGTGCCGGAATCAACAGGGCCAACCTGTAAATGCCCTGCCCCTGTGGTCCCAACAGATGTGCGACCAAGATGGTTTCAGGCAAGCCAAGCAAGACACTTGCCAGGCGGGCGAGCATGTTCCAGGAGATGTTCTTGATCATGCGGCAGGATCGGAGGGTGGAATAGACGAAGCTGTTTGGGCTGCGGCTACGATGCTCAAGAAGATCGCCTCGGTCTCTGTGACCATCAGGGACTGGCTGAAGTGCGCCTCAACGTTGGCCCTGGCTTTCGCACCCATCTGGGCGCGGAGGGCTGGGTCCTCAATGAGGTGGCGCACCCGGCTGACCAGCGCATCACTGTCGCCCATCGGAAACAGATGTCCGCCCACGCCGTCCTGCACCGCAGCCAGCACACCGCTGACGGCCGTTGCCACGACCGGCAAGCCGCAGGCCTGCGCCTCAATGGCCGTGAGCATCAACCCCTCTTGACATAGGGTCGGCGCGAGGAAGACATCGGCTGCGTTGAGCACCGCCGGCAGGTCCTGGTGGGGCACGAAACCCAGGAAACGCACCCGATCGGCCAGGCCCAGTTGTGCCGTCAGGCGTTCCAGTGCCTGGCGATATGCGCCGGCCCCGGCGATGAGCAGGGCTGCGTTGTCGGGCAGCTCCCTGAGCGCACCAATAGCCAGTTGCACCCCCTTCTCGTACTCCAATCTGCTGATGGTTACCAGCACGGGCTGGTCTGGGGCCAGACCCAGCCGCTGCCGCGTCGCTGCCCGCATCTCCGCCGACGGGCGAAAGAGGTCTATGTCCACACCGTTGGGAACGACGCTGACCTGTTCGGCCGGCAGATTGAGTTCGCGCCGCCAGCCCTCGGCCACCTCATGACTCACAGCGATATAGCGGTCCACGATCGGGGCACTCTTACGCCACAAGCGATAATGCCCTGGCAACACCCAGGCCAGCCGCGCCAGTCGGTACAGCCCGCGTGCCGAACGCGCCCCGCGTACCTGTGTCAGCAGTGCACTCCAAAGTGTGCCATGCAAGATCACAACCACTGCCAGGCCGTGCTCAGGCTTCAAGCGCGATAGATAGCCCAGCGCTCCGGCGCTCTGACTACAGAAGATACTAAACGGCTGCTGCTCGTGGAGGGCGGTGAAGCGCCGATAGCTGGCTGCCCACCAGGCCGGATCGTAGCGCCGGTAGCTATACGGGCTGAGATAATGGTAATGTACGCCGTCTTGCACATCCTCGGCCAGGCCTTGCGGATGGGCCGTGGTGATCACGTGCACGTCATGAGCGCGCGCGGCCAGGCCCCTCGCCAGCATGTGTAAATGGCGTTCCATGCCACCCTTGATCGGGTGGGCCATCGTGATTCGCTGGGCGATGCAGATGCGCACCCTATCCCTCCACCGGGCTTGGGCCCGGCGCCGGTTTGCGTGCCAGCAGTGCCAGGGCTGCGCCACTCTGCGAACGCGCTGGCCGCAGCACAAACGGGATCAGGCCGAGCGTCACCGGCGCTCGCAGCATCTGACCCAGGCGCCGCCGTGCCAGGCCAATGGGGGTCGGCCGGTTGCGTTGCCATAAGCGCAGACGATACCACCATTGGGCTTCACGCGGGCCGATGTATGTCTGGCTATCCACCGGGATCAGGTTCACCTCCTGCAGTCGGCCGGCGATGGCCTCAAATGTGTAGTAGTGGCGGTGGTTCAGGCTCAGGTCCAGTTCCGCCCGTTCGTTGCTGTTGGCGTGCTCTCCTAACACCAGATCGGGAAGATCGCGGCCAGCCAGAGTCAGGATAAGATAGCCACCCGGCGCCAACACACGCGCCATCTCGGCCAGGGCCGCTCCGTCATCCGTGATGTGCTCCAAGACACAGTTGCACAGGATCACGCGCTGTGAGCCGGCGCGTAACGGTAGGGCCGTGGCCGAGGCGCAGGCGAGCGATTTGTACACGCCGAGTCGCCGTGACCAGGAGAGTGCCGCCGGGTCCATATCGAGTCCCAGCCGGATGCGCTTGGCGACCGCTCCGCCGACGACGCCGTCACCGCAACCAATGTCCAAGTCAACTGCATTCTCCAGATGCAAGTCGTTCATCTGTGCCAGCCGCCGGATCACAGCTACTTCGATCCATCGCCACAAGAACAGGTAAGGCGCTCCCACATACCTCAGCAAGAATCCGGTCATGGTACACGCCCCGCCATCTGGGCTGACACCACGTCACGATAGACGCAGATGGTTTGTGCGGCAATCGTGTTCCAGTCGTAGCGCCGCACATGGTCGAACGCGGCCTGCCCAACTGCTGGCAGGTCTGGGTGGGCCTGCGCTCGCGCCAGGGCATCCCGCAGGCTGGCCACATCGCCGGGTTGAAACAGGAAGCCGGTTTCACCATCACGCACCAGTTCGCGCACCATAGGTACATCCGGCGCTATGACCGGCACAGCATAGGACATGGCCTCGATCAACACGCCGGAGCTGGTCAGTCGCCGGTAAGGTACAGCGGCCACATCGGCTACTGCCCAATAGGTTGGCATACGCTCGTCCGGCACGCGGCCGGGGAGCAGACGGACGCCGGGCACATGGCTGGCGGCCTGGGCCAGGAAGGCTGCATATTCAGGCACCTTAGGCTGGCCGGCGATCAGCAGAAGCGACCGGGAACGGGGGAAGAGGGAGGGACGATCCCGGTCCTCGGCCCCTTCGGCAGGCTCAGGGCAAGCTCTCCGTTCCTCGTCCCGGAAGGCAGCGATCAAATCCTCCAACCCCTTATAGGGCCGCCAGGCTCCCAGGCTCACACATACGAAGGCATCCGCCGGTAGCGCAAGTTGCGCTCTTGCTATTGACCGCTTTACTTTGGGTCCATGCTGTCCCACATAATGGCCATGCGGGATCACATACAGCTTCGGTGGGCGACCATAGCGTTCAGCCAGCGCCGTGGCAGCCGAGTGACTGTGTGCGATCACGGCATCACACAGTGCTGCCACCTCCCCATAGAGTTGCTCGGCCAGATCGGCTTGATACACCTCATGTGGCTCGAGATTATGCACGGTCCACACCAGTCTTGCCCCCCGGCCTTTAAGTAACCTGAGGAGGGTCACGAATGCAACCGTCCGGGCCATCGTCTCGGCCCGACTGGGCCGCTGACAGATCTCATCGAAGAAGTGTAAGTGCACAACGCGCGGTCCATTTCGCCCCAATGCCTCGGCGATGCCCCGGCGCAAGGGCCGGACCCGCCGGACCTCAACCTCAGTGCCTGTCATCGGCTGGTACAGCAGGTCCAGATAGGGATTATCTGCCAGCGTGGGTGGAATGGGGTAGACCACGATCATGAAGCGTCAAACTCGCGGCGTGAGATCATGTTGCATGTATCTGCTTATCCAGCAACTGCTGGATACGAGCGGCAATGAGATCGAGTGCGACCGTGTTGTAACCACCCTCTGGCACAATGATGTCGGCGTAGCGCTTGCTGGGCTCGACAAACTCAAGGTGCATAGGCCGCACGGTGGCCAGATACTGCTCGATCACCGATTCAAGGGTTCGCTTGCGTTCACTGAGGTCGCGCTGGAGGCGACGGATGAAGCGTATATCGGCATCTGTATCCACATAGATCTTCATGTCGAAGAGGTCTCGCAACGCCCGTTCGGCGAAGATCAGGATACCCTCCACCAGGATGACGGGGCGGGGTTCAACGGGTAGCGTGCGATCGGAGCGTGTGAAGGTCGCATGATCGTAGATCGGCACGTGCACCGTCAGCCCTGCCCGCAGCCGTTTCAGGTGCTCGACGAGCAGGTCCGTCTCCAATGAGTCGGGGTGATCGAAGTTGATGGCGTCGCCTATGCGGGGCATGTCGGCCAGGTCACGGTAGTAGGCATCGTGCGCAATGACCACCATGCGCTCTGCGCCGATGCGTTCCAGTATGGCCTGCGCCACCGTGGTCTTGCCCGAACCGGTCCCCCCTGCCACGCCAATGATGATCGGAACCACAGCGACAATTATATGCGCGCAGGTCGGGAGGGACAACCGAGGTACTATAGTCAGCGGGCCAAAGATGGCTTAATATAACAGGAGCGACTATGACGACACTGAGCACAAGAAAACTGCCGACGCGTGGCCCGCGCGAGTCAGGATTGGCTTCTGGCACGATCCTGCAAGGTCGCTACCATATCATCAAGACATTGGGAGCCGGGGGGATGGGGTCGGTCTACCAGGCCCGCGATCTGCACTTCCCCAATGTCATCCGCCTGTGCGCTGTCAAGGAGATGATCAACCCGGCCAGCGATCCGCAGTTGCGCGACATAGCGGTGCGCAACTTTGAGCGTGAGGCGAATATCCTGGCTACGCTCGACCACCCGGCGGTGCCCGAAGTCTTTGACTACTTTTCTCAGAACGATCGCAGCTACCTCGTCCTTGAGTTCATCAATGGCCGCGATCTCGAGGCTTTGCTGGATGAGACCGAGGGGATGCTGTCGGAGGACCGCGTGCGCGACTGGGCCATCCAGATTTGCGACGTCCTGATCTATCTTCACAATCATACGCCGCAGCCAATCATCTTCAGAGATATGAAACCCTCCAATGTCATGCTCGACCAGCATGACCGCATCCGCCTGGTGGATTTCGGCATCGCCAAGGTGTTCGAGTCCGAGCAGAGAGGCACGATGATCGGCACAGAGGGCTATGCCCCGCCGGAGCAGTATCGAGGCCAGGCTGGGCCTCGTGGCGACTTATACGCCCTGGGCGCGACCTTGCACCATCTCCTGACACGGCAGGACCCGCGTTCTGAGCCGCCGTTCTCCTTCGCCGACCGCCCAATCCGCGCGGTTAACCCGTCAGTATCCGAGGCTATGGAGTCGGTCATCATGACCGCACTGGCCTACAACCCCGAGGAACGCTTCCATTCAGCCGCAGCCATGAAGGCGGCCTTGCAGGCCACCATCCAGCCTCAGGTGATGCCAGTCTCAGACAGTATTGCTATGCCGACGAGGCGACTGGCAACGCAGGCGCTGGGTGTAAGCTCAGTGGTGGTGCCGCTTTGGATGTTCATGTGCGAGGACGAGATCCGCTCGTCGCCGGCTGTGGCCGGCGACATGGTGTATGTCAGCGCCTATGACAACAACTTGTATGCACTGGGGGCCAAAGACGGCAAATTCCAGTGGAAGTTCGCTACGCAAGGGGGCATGGCCTCATCGCCTTACGTCGCCGGTGGCACAGTTTATGTGGGTTCCGAAGACCGTTCCGTCTACGCCGTAAATGCGCGTACCGGGCGCGTCATCTGGTCGTGTCCGACGGAGGGGCCGGTGCGTTCGTCGCCCCGGCTGCAATATGATCATGTCTTTGTCGGTTCGGATGATGCCCACCTCTACGCTGTAAATGCGGCCAGTGGGCGGGTGGCGTGGCGGGTAGACACCGGTGGGCCGGTGCGCTCTTCCCCAGCGTTTGGCGACGATCTCATCCTGTTTGGATGTGAGGACGGGTACCTGTATGCGGTCAGTGTGCGATCGACCATGAAGTGGCGTTTCCGAGCAAAACGTGCTATTACATCATCGCCCTGTGTGCATCAGGGCCTGGTGTTTGTGGGATCGCAGGACGCGACGGTCTACGCGTTGGCACTGGGTTCAGGTTGGGCGATGTGGCGTTTCAAGACGGGCAAGGCCGTCGTCTCATCACCGACCGTCGCCAACGGCATCGTCCTGATCGGCTCGGCCGATGGCAACGTGTATGCTCTCGATATGCAAACGGGGCGCTTGGTCTGGCGCTTTGCGACCGAAGGGCAAGTGGCGTCGTCACCGCTTGTGGTGAACGGTGCCGTGTATTTTGGCTCGGTGGATGGCAGCGTCTACAGTGTGGATGTGCGCACAGGTGAACTGCGCTGGCGCTTTGAGACGCAGGGGCCGGTAGTATCCTCACCCACTGAGGCAGGTGGAATCATCTACATTGGCTCGAATGACAAGCGGGTGTACGCACTGCCCGCCTGAATGCACTAATCTGAAGGATGAGGACTATGTTGGGGAGAATTCGCCGATTGTTTGGG
>CADDZL010000025.1 GCA_902812335.1 Chloroflexota bacterium
ATCGCATTTATGAGGTTCCCATCTCCTACAGCGGCCGCGAGTATGAGGAGGGCAAGAAGATCGGTTGGAAAGATGCCCCCATTGCGGCCTGGACATTGCTCAAGTACCGCTTTGTGGACTAGATCCAGTCGATCCCATCGAGACCTCACCCTGCTGACCAGCCTGGTGCTGCTGGCTGCCGCCGCACGTATTGCACCCCTGACCGAGAACCGGTTTCACCCAGACGAAGCTCTATATGCCAACTGGGGCCTGCTGATCGCGAACGGACGCGATGTGCTCCTGGCGGGCGTGCCGCTCGACAAGCCGCCGCTATGGTTCTACGTCCTGGCAGGCAGCTTCGGCCTATTCGGCAACTCAGAGCTGGCTGCCCGCTTGCCTGCGCTGGCCGCCAGCCTGCTCAGTGTGGCACTGACCTATCAACTCAGTCGCCAGCTCTGCCTGGCACCGGCAGTGGAGATGGTCGCAGCCAGCGTTATGGCATTGTCGCCCTTCAGCATCCTCTTCGGGATCACGGCCTTCACCGACCCGCTGCTGGTGTTGTGGCTGCTGGCTGCGCTGGTAGCTGCGGCGCGGGCTCGCTTGGGTTGGGCCGGCTTGTGTTTCGGTCTGGCACTCGCTACCAAGCAAACGGCGCTGGCGTTCGCCCCTCTACTGGTGGCTTTAGCCATCCAGTGCCGCCACCGGAGGCATCTTGCGCCAATGCTCTTGCATTTCGTCGCAGGTCTCGCACCGGTTGTGCTTGCTCTGCTCACCTGGGATACAGCACGGCATGCGCCGGTCGGATACTGGCAACAAAGCATTGCCAGCTACGGCGGCCTGAGCCTGGCGAAGCCGGCCGAACTGCCGCAACGCCTGGCCGCCTGGGGCGAACTATCTTCCTACCTGCTGGGATCGCCCGCTGTGACCGGCATCTTCGTCCTGGCCATCCTCGCCCTGCTAGCGGCCGAGAGCCGCCTGCCGGCCCAGGCCGATGGACTCGGGGCTTTGAGCCCCGCCTACCTAAACGCCCGGCATAGGCATATCACTCTGACCCTGGCTGCTTTTATTCTCGGCTATATGGTCTTGCACGCCATCTTCAGCTTCAGCGAATGGGATCGCTATCTCCTGGGCCTTGTACCACTCCTGGCTCTACTCGTCGCCCGCGCCGCCTGGCAGCTAGCGATGTTCAGCCAGCGCCTGGCACCGGCGCTGGCTGCGGCATGGCGACATGCAGCGGTAGCGGTCCCTATCATTCTGCTCGTTGGCCCCGCCTGGCAGGCCGCCCACAGCGGTTATCCCATCGGCGGCGACCACGGCGCATATGATGGCATTGACCGCATGGCAGACTACCTGCGGCATATGCCCTGGGGGACCGTCCTCTACGATCACTGGCTCAACTGGGAACTACGCTACTACCTGTACGACGGCCCGATCTATGTGGATTGGTTCCCCACGCCTGAGGAGCTGGCCACTGACCTGCGGGCCTTTCGCAATAGCACGGTGCCACGCTACCTATTGCTGCCGGGCTGGGAGCCAGCAGGAGATGTAATTCAAGCAGTTGCCGCCGCCGGTTACCAACAGCAGCTTGTCCTGACGACCACGCGCCGTGATGGTCAGCTCTCATTCTTGTTATACCGCGTAAGACCCGACAACCAGATTGGGGGTAATGCCGATGGCCCTTAAACGGGGCTGGCGCGACGCGCTGGCTATCCTCAGCCTAGCTGCGCTCGTCATCATCTTCTTCTGGCGGCTGGCACTGACCAATCTGGCCCTGGCGCGGGGCGACGCCCTGCTCTATTTCTATCCTCAGTGGGATTACCGGGCGGCGGCCCTGCGGGCGGGCCATGTTCCTCTCTGGGACCCTTATCTCTTCATGGGTGTGCCGTTCCTGGCCAACAGTCAGGCGGGAGTGCTCTATCCCCCCAACTGGCCGCTTGCCTGGCTGCCCTCCCCGGTGGCGTTCAAGATGGCTGCCATCGCTCACATCATCCTGGCTGGGGCCGGGGCGTTCGTGTTCGCTCGTCACGCCCTCCGCCTGACGCGGACAGCCGCCAGCTTGGCCGGAGTGATCTTCGGCCTGGGCGGCTATCTCACCGCTCAGGTGGAGCATATCAATCAACTCCAGGGGTTGGCCTGGCTGCCACTGGCGTTTGTCTTTGTGGATGCCGCCACGTCCTCGTCAGGCAGATCGGGGGAACCGACGGGAACTCAGGGAAATCCCCGTAGAATCCAGTGGCGCTGGGTAGCAGGGCTGGCCGTGATCCTGGCGCTACAGTTCCTGGCCGGGCATACCCAATCTGTATTCATCACGTTCGTGGGCCTGGTGATATACGCAGGCTGGCCGTTGATGGCCGAGGTGATACAACGAACGCGTGACCGCAAACGCCAGGGGGAAGCGCGGGTCCGCAGTCAGTTGCGCTACCTGATGGTGCCACTCATCACGGTCAGCATCGCTGCTGTGGGTGCGCTTGCCCTGGCCGCTGCCCAACTTATCCCGACCCTGGAGTTGTCACAACTGTCGCAGCGAGGCGGCGGCCTGCCTGTCAACGAGGCCCTGTCCTTCTCGCTAAACCCGCTCCTGCTGGGCCGGGCACTGTTGCCCGGCTACGGCCAGACGATATTCACCGAATATGTTGGCTATCTGGGAGCGAGCAGCCTGCTGCTGGCGTTGATCGGTGCGTGGACACGCCGTAGTCAGCGCCGGGTTGCGTCCATGGCCGGCCTGGCGATCCTTGGCCTGCTTCTGGCTCTGGGTGGCTATGACCCGCTCTATTGGCTGTTGGTGCGCTTCGTACCGGGGTTCAACTTGTTCCGTGCCCCAGCCCGCTGGCTGGCACTGTACGCCTTCGCCGGGGCCATGCTGGCTGGCGTTGGCCTCGACACACTGCAACGCCACGTGGGTAGCACGCTAGCCCATCGCGAGCTGACCAATGAAGCTGAAACCCGCCGGCCACTGGTGATTGGGCTGCTGACCATCGGACTCTTGGGGATATCAACTGCATTCGGGGAGAGGCCATCGCTGGCCAGCCTGGGCGGCTGGCTTCTGGCCACTGCCCTGAGCATAGGTCTGATCAACATCGCTAACCGCCTCATGAGGTCAGCCGGATTGGTGGCGGTTGTCGTCCTCGAACTGTTCGGGGCCAGCCGGGCCTTGCCCTATAATCACCCCACTGCGCCCGAAGCCGTCACCGAACTGCGCCCGGCAGTGGCGCAACTCCTGCTTGCGGCTCAATCCGGTCCCCTGCCACCAGCGCGCTTCCTCTCCATGTCGGACATCCTCTTTGACCCCGGCGATCTGGGTGAGATTCACAGCATTTACGACAGCCAGCTTCCGCCCGACGCCGTATACGACTACATTGTGGCGACCAAGGCCAAGGAAGTGCTGGCTCCCAACCTGCCGTTGAGCTACCGGATCATGGCAGCCGACGGCTTCGACGGCGGCCTGTTGCCCCTGCATCGTTATGTTGAGTTGGAGCCTTTGCTCTTGCCGCCGGAGCGCATCTCGCCCGACGGCCGCTTGCGTGAGAATGTGCGTGGAGTGCCTGGCAACCGTATCCTCGACCTGCTCAATATCGGCATCCTGATCACCGACAAGACCGGGGATGTCTGGATTGACGGTGTATACTATGATTTACAGCAGCCAGTCGCCCTGAGCAGCGTCGGCGCATCGCTCAACCTGAACGACCTGCCGCCTTTCGAGGCGACAACGCTGGGGGTAGTAGCGCGCCTGATGGGCGGCCCTCTGCCTGATGGCACGCCTGTAGCGCAGGTGGTGGTGCGCTTCGCCGATGGGCATGAGGCATCCTTCGATCTGCCAGCCGGCGAGGAAGTCGTGCGGTTGCGCTGGAAGACTGGCCCCGCGCGGGTACAGGCGATCCGCGTCGAAGCCCTCAACTCAAGTGCACCCTTCCTCTTGCGTGGCCTGACCTTGATTGATGAGCGTAGCGGAGCGTTTCAGCCACTGACGGTGTCAGACGGCGGGCACTGGCGGTTGGTGCACTCCGGCGACGTCAAAGTCTACATGAATCCCGATGTGCTCCCCCGCGCCTTCGTCGCGCATCAGGCGCGTGTGGTCAGCGACGATACGGCTGCGCTCGCTGCACTGCGCTCGCCCGATTTCCAGCCGGCGACGACGGTCATCCTGAGCAGCGGTAACAATCTGACCGGCGTGGGTGGAGGCTCCGACCGGCTAACCGTCCTCAACTACCGGCCGGAGCATGTCAGCATCGAAGCTGAGTTAGACAGCCCCGGCATCCTCGTCTTGAGCGACGCCGACTACCCCGGCTGGCACGCGCAGGTGGATGGCCGGGATGTGCCCATCCTGCGGGCCAATCTGCTATTCCGCGCGGTCGCCCTCTCAGCCGGGTACCATCGCGTGGAATTCGTCTTCGACCCGCTGTCCTGGCGGCTGGGGCTGGCCCTCACGTCGGCCAGTGTGTTGGCACTGCTGGCAACCGGCGGCATCTGGCTGGCAAAGCAACGGGTTCGGCTAGCCAAAACCCAGGCCGATCAGGGCTAATGGATCGTGCCCAAGATGGTCATCTGGCCATCGGCAATGGTCACCGACGTAATCGTCGCGTTTGCCGGTAACTGCTGCGCCAGCGTCTGGTTGATGTTCTGACTGACCTGGCTCAGCAATGCCCCTGGAACCGGCAGGATGCCGAAATTCGCACTCTCGACGTTGGCAACCGGCCGGCCGTTGACTGCTGTCACGCTCAGCGTAATCACTGGATTCACCGTAACCGGGTCCACTCGATAGGTTCCCGATAAAGTGAGTTTACCATCGCGCAGACGCACCTGGGGGTTACTGATGGTCAGGCCCCGCTCGGCAAGCGACTGCGATAGTTGCAGCGCAATATACGAGGTCAACTCCTCCTCCGTCAGCGTGATGCGGATATCGCCTGAGACCTGGGCTGTGGCTGCCGCCTGTTGTAGCTTGTCCTCAAGCCGCCCGGCGGCCTGGGTTGACACAGGCACAGGTGGCAGAGGCGTAGGTAACTGGCGAGCCAACGGACCGCATGCCAGCCCCAGCAGCAGCCCGGCAATGGCGAGGACAAGCCAGGACGGTTTCGTGAATAGTCGCATAAGGTGCTCCTCCTAAGGGGCAGCATTATAGGGGTTTGGTTAGGCCAGTCAAGCTACGCTCGCCGAGGGACCTCAGCGTGCATATTGCCAGAAGCCGCCTCGGATGCTATTATGTAGCCACAGTAGACTACAGGTTTGTCATCCTGAGCAGAGCGAAGGGGAGGGCCAAGCGCGCGATGAGCGCGGGTGATGCCAACGGCAACTTAAGCCTGCCGGCTCTGGTTGAGAGCCTGCTGTTCGTGGCCGAAGGGCCGGTTGAATTGCGCCGGTTGGCGGCGGCGTTGGATGCGGACATCTCGCAAGTCGAGGCAGCCCTGGCCGAGTTGGAGCAGCATTATCAGGGGCGCGGCCTCGGCTTGCAACGCGCTGGCGATCAGGTGCAATTAACTACAAGCGCCCGCGCCGCCCCAATCATTGAGCGTTTCCTGGGTCTGGAAACCAGGAGTCGGCTGTCGCCCGCTGCCCTGGAGACGCTGGCGATCATTGCTTACCGGCAGCCGGTAACCCGGCCGGAGATCGAAGCTATCCGCGGCGTGGGTTCAGATGGTGTCCTGCGCACGCTACTAAGTAAGGGGCTGATCGAGGAAGTGGGCCGCGCCGAAGGGCCCGGCCGCCCGATCCAGTATGGGACGACGTTTGCATTCCTGCAGCACTTCGGGCTGACATCGCTCCAGGACCTACCGCCCCTGGCTCCAGAGCAGCCAATGGGGATGCAGGCTTCTTCCCCTCCCTCTCACTCGGGCAGCTAGGATTCCTGTGCTTGTCAGCTTCGTGGAGAGGGTGTGGAAGAGAGCAGACAACGTCTTCAGAAAATCCTGGCGGCAGCCGGTTTCGGCAGTCGCCGCGCCTGCGAAGAACTCATCCGTCAGGATCGCGTGACCGTCAACGGTCGGCCGGCTCACCTGGGCGACAGCGCCGACCCGGCACACGATGCCATCGCTGTAGATGGAACAGCCGTGACGCTCAAACCGGCGCACACGTATATTGCACTATACAAACCTGCTGGTGTGATTACCACCCTATCAGATGAGTTGGGCCGCCAGACCGTCCGCGACCTGGTGCCGCTGGAAGGCCGTCTCATTCCGGCCGGCCGCCTGGACGCTGACAGCGAAGGGCTGGTGCTGCTTACCGATGATGGCGAACTGACCAACCGGCTCACCCACCCGCGCTACAAGCCCAGCAAGGAATACCATGTTTACGTGATGGGACGCCCCGACGAAATGGCTCTCGCCCGCTGGCGGCATGGCGTGGACCTGCCTGACTTTGATGACAAGAACCGCGACGGCGGTCGAACGGCTCCGGCTCAGGTCGAGATCATACACATCGAAAACGGATCTCAAGAGAGAAATGGCACGTGGTTGCGCCTGGTGATGCACGAGGGCCGTAAGCGGCAAATCCGCCGGGTGGCCCAGTTGCTGGGGTATCCGGTCCTGCGGCTCGTCCGCGTGCGCATCGGCCCGCTGCACCTGGGCTCACTGAAACCCGGCCAGTGGCGCTACCTCAGCCAACAGGAAGTGGAAGAACTCAAGGCGTCCGCCCATAAGCCCACCTGACTATGCCCTTACCCTCTGTCATCGCGATTGACGGGCCGGCAGCGGTCGGCAAGAGTACCATCGGCGAGAAGTTGGCCGAGAGGTTGGGCTATTTGTATTTTGACACCGGCGTCATGTACCGGGCAGTGGCGTGGGCAGCCCTGCAACGCGACCTATCCCCAGAGGACACCGCTGCCCTGAGTGCGCTGGCCGAGACCCTGGACATTGATGTCGTTCCACCCACCGTCTCCGATGGCCGCCAGTACACCGTCCTGGTAGATGGCCATGACGTGACCTGGGACATCCGTCGGCCCGAAGTAGATGCCATCGTCTCGCCCATATCCGCCATTCCTGGCGTGCGTCAGGCGTTACTCGGCCCGCAGCGCCGCATCGCCGCTCACGGCCGGGTCGTGATGGTGGGCAGGGACATCGGGACGGTGGTCCTCCCGGATGCCGACCTCAAGCTCTTTCTGGACGCCTCGGTCGAGGAGCGGGCCCGTCGTCGCTTCAGGGAGAGCGCCACCCGCGGCGATGCTGTGCCGTACGCCGAGGTGCTGGCAGCATTGCGCGAGCGCGACCGCAGTGACCGTGACAAGCCTATCTCGCCTCTGCGTCCGGCCGAGGATGCCATCGTGCTGGATACGACCAACCTTTCAATAGAAGAGGTGTTGGCTGAGGTGGAACGGATCATCAGGGACGGGGCACTGAAGGCTGAGGATGATTAGCCCCCTGTCCCCTGCCGTGTAGGAGGCGATCATGATGGTGCTTGCTCGAAACTGGTGGGCCCTTGCCCTGCGCGGCCTGCTCGCGGTGCTCTTTGGCCTGGCAGCTTTTATCTGGCCGGGCCTCACTGTGACGGTGTTGGTGTTATTGTTCGCTGCCTACGTGTTGCTGGATGGCGTCTTCGCAATGATTGCCGCTATCCGGGCAGCCGAAAGGCGTCTGCGCTGGTGGCCACTGCTCCTGGAAGGAGCACTGGGCATCCTGGTCGGCGTAGTCACCTTCGTCACCCCGGCCATCACCGCACTGGTGCTGCTATCACTGATCGCAGCCTGGTTAGTGGTGACCGGTGCTCTGGAGATCATTGCCGCTGTCCGGCTACGCCGGGAGATCGAGGGGGAATGGTTGCTGGCCTTGAGCGGCATCGCCTCGATTGCCTGTGGGGTGCTCCTGGTGATCTTTCCCGGCGCTGGCACATTGGCTGTGGTATGGCTGGTCGGAGCCTACGCGCTGGTTTTCGGGCTCCTGCTGATATTGCTCGCTGTGCGCTTGCGTGGCTGGCAGCAGTATGTCGGCGCTTGACGTGGATAAATGCAGCGCGTTGGGAGGCTTGCCGATTCCCCGCAGTTCTCGTATAATGTGGCGGGGGAAAATAGCGCATGGGCTGAGGTCGCCGGGCGACCTCAGTTGACGAGGTGGAGGTTCCTCGCCGCGAGGTGAGGCTAACCCACGACCGGGCTGTGGCCCGGTCGCATGGGGAAAATCGAAAGGTCAGCGGATGCCTCCAGGGCCAGCCACAGCCCTCTCTTTCCCCTCCTGAAACAGAAGCTCACCGTCAAAGCCGCCGGGAAACCGGAGGGACAATATGGTGGGTAGTGGCCCCGTGATGATTTTAGAAACGCATAGGAGGGGACCATGTGCGGTATCGTCGGCTACATCGGCTCGCGCCAGGCAGCGCCGATTATCCTTGAAGGACTGCGACGGCTCGAGTACCGCGGCTATGACTCGGCCGGCCTGGCCGTGATGGAAGACGGCCGGATCGAGGTCCGCCGCGATGTCGGTAAGCTCACCAACCTCGAACGCCTGCTGGCGGAACAGCCCGTCACCGGCCACGTGGGCATCGGCCACACCCGCTGGGCAACGCATGGAGAGCCCAGCCAGCGCAACGCTCACCCCCATCTCAGCATGAATGGCCAGGTGGTCGTCGTGCATAACGGCATCGTCGAGAACTTCCTATCGCTGCGCCAGGAACTGGAAGCCGAAGGCGTGCATTTCAACTCCGAGACCGATACCGAGGTGATTGTCCAGCTCATCGAACGCTATCTGGCCGCAGGATACGATCTCGCCGAAGCCACCCGGCGGGCCATGCATCACCTCAAGGGCGCTCATGCTGTAGTTACCATGAGCCTACAGCAGCCGGGCGTTCTCGTCGGCGTGCGTATCGGCAATGCCGGAGGACTGACCGTCGGCGTGGGTGAGGGCGAGATGTTCCTGGCCTCAGACATCCCGGCCATTCTCGAACACACCCGGCATATGACATTTCTTGACAGTCGCCAGATGGCGGTCGTCACCCAGGACGGTTTCTCCTGCTTCTCACTTGATGGTACGCCAGTGACCAAGGCCATTCAGGCCATCCCCTGGGATACGGTGGCGGCCGAGAAGGGTGAATACCGCCATTTCATGCAGAAGGAGATCTTCGAGCAGGCCCGCTCAGTCACCGACACCATCCGCGGCCGCGCCGATTTCGAACGCGGACGCATCACTTTGGAGAATCTGGAGATCAGCCCGGAAGCAGCCCGCCGGATGCGCAAACTCTTCATCGTTGCCTGCGGCACTTCCTGGCATGCTGCCCTGGTCGGGCGCTTCATGGTCGAGAGTATCGCGCGCCTGCCGGCCGAGGCCGATATTGGCTCGGAATTCCGTTATCGCGACCCGATCATCGAGCCGGATAGCACCGTGCTCGCCATTACTCAGTCGGGCGAGACGGTGGACACGCTGGCCGCAATGGAGGAGGCGCGCTCCCAAGGTGCGCGGCTATGGAGCATCGTCAATGTCATCGGCAGCCAGGCGCAGCGCCTGGCCGATGGCTACATCCTAATGCACGCCGGTCCTGAGGTCGGCGTGGCTTCCACCAAGGCATTCACCGCCTCACTCGTGGATCAGTACTTGCTGGCCTGCTATCTTGCTCAGCAGCGCGGCATGGCCGATGGCCGATTACGGGCGCTGATAGACGACCTGGCGCGATTGCCGGACCAGGTAGGCCGGGTGCTGGACCACGCTGTCGAGTACGAGGCGCTGGCCGCCGAGTTCTATCAGGCCTCGAACTTCCTCTACCTGGGCCGGGGTATCAATTACCCCATCGCGCTTGAAGGGGCGCTCAAGCTCAAGGAGATCAGCTACATTCACGCCGAGGGCTATCCCGCGGGCGAGATGAAACACGGGCCGATTGCGCTGATTGACGAACACATGCCTGTCTTGGCCATCGCCGTACGGGACCGCGTTTACGACAAGATGGTGAGCCAGATCGAACAGGTCAAGGCGCGCGGTGGAACAGTGATCGCGCTCGCGACCGAGGGCGATGAGGTCATCCGCGACAAGGCCGATCACGTTGTCTACGTGCCCGAGGCGTCGCCCCTGCTGACACCGGTGCTGACCGCACTGCCCATGCAACTGTTGGCCTACTACATTGCCGTCCGGCGCGGCTGTGACGTGGACCAGCCACGCAATCTGGCCAAGAGCGTAACAGTTGAGTGAGTCGCCCGCCAGCACACACTGCCACGACGTTCGATAAGGCTGAAGAGGCCCCCTCCTCTAATAGGGGAGGGGGTAGCTTACAGCTTTACAGCCGGGCCCTCCTCGCCCCCACCGTAATACCCAGCCGGCCCGATATTGCGCTTTGACACGGGCCGGGATCGGTCGTATGATCTCCGCGCTGGAAAGGCCGGTAACGTCGCCAAGGCCGTGAGGGAAAGGGGAACCACACTCATGCCAACTCTGCCGAGTATTGACCTGCCGACAGCCTTCGCTATTGGTATTGGGTTGCTGGTGCTGTGGATTGTGCTGCGGTTCGTTCTGCGCCTGGCGCAGGTGATCTTCAACCTGGGCTGCATTGCGCTGGTGATCCTCTTCATCGTGCTGGTGGCCCAGGCAGTCTTGTCGAGCCCGCGGTGAAGCCGGGGATGGCACTCAGACGATCTCAGGCACAATCTCGAACTGAAATCGCCGCCGGAAACGCCGCAGCGCGCGCAACAGCGGCGCGCCCAGCACAGCGATAAGGGCTACGTTGCCTGCCGCCGCCATCAGGTCCCAGACCAGTGAAGTTGCCATGTAGAACCCGGCGTAGCGCCGCAGCGTCTCAACCGCGCCCAGGCCGGGCTCCCAGCTTCCGCCAGCGCCTACCACAAATGGCCAGAAATACAGATTCGTGATAGCCCCGTACAGGAATCCCCACATCAGGCCAAATGCCGCCAGGACGGCTATCTCTGCCTTCTCATCTGGCGCGATGCCTTTAAGCCAACCCGCCGTTAATCCCACCCAGCCCGCTGCGAACATCTCGTAGGGCAGCCAGGGGCCAATGCCGGCCACCAGCAACGCCGATACCGCCAGGGTGAAGGCCCCCAGCAGGAACCCCAGCCGCGAGCCATAGACATAGCCGACCAGGATGATGAGCAGAAAGATCGGGGAGAAGCCGCCCGGCAGCCGCACAATATTCCCGGCCAGCCGGGCGACGGAGTTGATCGCCGTCAGCACACCCAACACGGCGATGATCTTGGTATCCATCTGGCCGCCAGCCGCCTCGGCCAGAATGACCAGCAAGCACAGGCTCACCAGCAACCCAAACACGATCACTGCATCGCCAGCATGGCCACCGAATTCGTCCCCCGTCTTCTGCACCGGCAGCCAGAAAGGGTACAGGAATGCCACCACACCGACCAGGTTGACCAGCGCGAAGATGACGGAGGACGCCAGGCGGAGAAGGGAGGACATCCGCCTTCTATCCCCCATCGTTCGTCCTTCAGACCGATGCAAGTACATCGTCTACCGTGAGCAGTGCCGGGTCACCGAACAGCTTGTTGATCTGCGGTGCGAAGGTCAGCGAGCCGGCCAGCACGGCCCGCGTCGGGCCGTCGGCAATCACCCGGCCTTCGCTGAGCAGGACAACGCGGTCAGCCGCCTGAGCCACCAATTCCACATCGTGGGTCGCCATCAGGATAGCCACGCCTTCGCGCTGCCAGCCCTGCAACAGCGCCGCCAGTTCCGCCTTTGCCCCGTAATCCAGCCCCCGCGTCGGTTCATCTAGCAGAATCACCGCCGGCTGCGTGACCAGCACTGCTGCCAGCGCCGCGCGCTGCCTCTGACCGGCGCTCAGGTCACGTGGATAGACACCTCCCAGGCCGGTCAGCCCCAATCGCGTCAGCAGCGCCTCGCCCGCGATGGGCGCAGTGTCCGGGCTAAGGCCGTGGTTCTCTAACGTGAAGCGCAGTTCGTCCCAGAGGGTATCGGCAAACAGGAGCATGCCGGGGTTCTGCGGCACATAGCCGACGCGCCGGGCAATCTCGGCCACCGCGAGCCGGCCTGTGCTCTCACCCGCCACGCGCACCTGCCCTCGGTCAGGCCGCAGCAGCCCGACGACCTGCTTGAGCAGTGTCGTCTTACCTGAGCCGTTGCGCCCCATCAGCGCCACAAATTCCCCTGGCCGGATTGACAGCGTCACGTCCCGTAGCGCAGCATGACCATCATAGGCGAAGGATACGCCTTCCAGTTCAACAGCAAACTTTCCATTGTAGCCACCGCGTCCTGCCCGCTGCGTCTGCGGCCGCTCCCGCATTAGGGATCGAGGCAGTGATGCTTGGGACAGCAACTGTCGTCCCTCCTTAATGGTCAGTGGCAGCGGCTCCCAGCCCAGGCGGCGGCCTAGCTCCACGAGCGGTGGGACGAGCGGCACCCGGCGCAGGACCTCGCGCGGTAAGCCGATCAGCGCATCCTGGCCGGGGCCGGCCAGATAAATAAGCCGGTCGGCGAACTGGGCCACGCGTTCCAGCCGGTGTTCGGCCAGAACCACAGTTAACCCAAGGTCGGCATTCAGGTGGTGTAATGCGGTCAGCACTTCCTCAGCCGCTTCAGGGTCAAGCTGCGATGTGGGCTCATCGAGCACCAGCGTGCGCGGCCTCAGCGCCAGAGCCGCCGCAATAGCTACACGTTGTTGCTCTCCACCGGATAGCGTACTCAGCGGCCGGTCGCGCAGCCCGGCGATGCCGAGCTGATCTAGAACCTCCTCAACCCGCAGACGCATCGTCGCCGGCGGCACATTGAAGTTCTCCAGCCCGAAGGCGATCTCATCGGCCACCCGCCCGGCCACAAACTGGCTTTCCGGGTCCTGAAATACGAAGCCGACGTACGCTGCCAGATCGCGGGGCTCGTGCGTTCGGGTGTCGAGCCCATCTACCAAGACACGCCCGGCGAAACGGCCACCATAGAAGTGCGGCACCAGCCCATTAATGCAGCGCAGCAAGGTGGACTTGCCGGACCCTGACGGCCCGGTCGTCAGCACGAACTCGCCTTCCTCGATGTGCAGGCTGAAGTCCGCCAGGGCGGGCACCGCCTGGCCGGGATAGCTGTAGCTCACGCGCTCGAATTCGATCATTCCCCGACCTTGTCTCCTCGCTCCTCATTCCGGCTCGAATAGGCCACCATCCAGGCCGGGACTGTGAGCAGTAGTAGCATAGCTCCCAGAGCCGGCATGAATGGCGGCGGCGTGACACGGGGGTATGGATCATAGACTGCTTGAACTGGATCCATCCAGTAGGCTGCTACCAGCCCAATCAGCAGCACCCCGCTGAGCCCGGCGACGAACGTATCTTCCCGGCGCCAGGGTCGGTTTCGGTAGCGGCTGCGCCGGTTACCCCGCCCGCTCCACCACAACAGCCCCAGCAGCGCCAGTCCGCTGATTGCGGACAGACCCACGGCCGGCACAAGCCGGCTCGGATCGAAGCCATAAAGGAACATTCCAGCCAGGAGGCCCAGTAGCGACAGACTCAGACCTGCGCGGATGCGCAGGGCCTGTGCAGTGGCCGAGGCAGATGCTGCACTCTGGCCAAAACCCCGCGCTGCCATCGCCTCGGCCAGACCTACAGCGTTCTCCAGGCCGGATGTGATCAGCGGCACGACCAGAGGCGGTAGATCGCGCAGGCCACGCGGGCGGTGGCCACGTACCTGCTGGGCCTCGCGGATCTCGCTGAGCGCCCGCTGCGTCTGCGGTGCGAAGGTCAGCGCGATGGTTGCGACCAGGCCCGCTGAATTCAGGAAGCCCGGCAGATAGCGCAGCAACTCGGCCGGTTCCACCGCTGCATTGAAGGCCATCACAACGATGAGCACCGCCAGGATGCTCAAGCCGGTCGTCAGGCCATACAGCGCCGCCTCTAGCGTCACCGGCCCACCGATGTAGGGCAGAGTGGGCGGAAGCCGCCACAGGGCTGTGTAGCCGCTATGGCTGAACAGCATGTTGAGTCCAGTGGAGAAGACCAGGATGGTTGCCCCCAGCCGGGCCAGTCCACGCCCGCTCAGCAGCGTTCGTTGCGAGCCTTGCCGTTGGGCCGCCCAGACCAGCCCGGCCGCCAGCGCGATCAGCACCAGATAGAGCGGGTTGCGCAAGAGCAGCGCCGCCACACCGGCCGCCACCGCCCAGGCGGCCCATGCACCCGGGTGCAACCACTTCATGTCCCCCGGCCTCTCTGCCGTCCCAACAACCAGCTCAGACCGCCCACCAACATCAACCCCAGCAGTACGAAAGCGACGTAGGCACTCCAGGGTGGCGAACTTGCCCCTCCTCGGTCGGAACTGGGAGAGGGGCTGGGGGTGAAGGCGAGAGACATCGGCGTCGCGGTCACCCCTGGCAGCAGGGTCACTGTTGTCGGCAACGGTGCCACCGTCGCTGTGGCCGGCGCGCTGCACACGTCGGCGAAGGTCAGAGCCGGCAGCGCCACATCGCCGCCCCAGGTCCAGCCATCCACTGCACCGTCACGGACGGTATAATCACCCGCACCGCTAGTGGCAACCTGCCAGCGACCGCTGTCTCCCAGGTGAGAGTACACCCAATAAGTGCACTTCTCGCCCAGATTCTGGCAGTGGCAGAAGCATCCCTGGCCCGGTGGTTGGCAACCCTCCCCATCTAGTGCACACACGGCTGCACCGAGGCCGAATGGAGCTGTCGCCAACGACAGGCCCGAACGGGTCAGCAACTCCTCGCCGGTGATGGTCGGCTCGCTGAAGCTGACGCAAGCTGTCACCACCCGGCCGTCGCCGTGGCGCACGACCAGGCCGGCACGGTGTGGGCCATCGCCCTCCCCGCGCTCTCTGCTTGTGTCGGCAGAGAAACGGGTAAACGCAGGGAGGGCGATCAGCAGGGCCAGCAGCATGAGGCGCTGCATAGGCATCAGCCGCGGGTCAGGCCCTGACCCTCTTAGAGCCAACCTTCCAGAGAGCACCGGCTGCCAGGAGAGCCAGCCCCGTACCGGTCAGCAGGGCCCAGCGTCCGTTGTCCTCTGGTGCGCCGCCAGCTTTGGGCATTGTCGCGGGCACACTGGTCGCTGCCGGCGCTGTCGTCCCGGCCAGCGGCGCTTTGGTTGCTTTAACCTGGGAGAGCTTGACCAGGGTCACGCCGTTCAGCGCCGGCAGGGCCTGGATCGTCGCCAGCAGGTTCTCGTCAGCCTGCTTGGCATTGAAACTGAACGCGCCGCTTGGCGTCTGCAAGCTCAACAGTGCCGCCTGCGGGTCCTTCCCGTTGATAGCCCAGTCGCTCAGCTTCTCGCCGGCGGCGGTCAGCGCCTGGATGACCAGCGCCGTCGAGTTGGCGTCGGTATCTTCCCCAAACTGGCTGGGCTTCTGATAGGTAAAGCCCCCATCCGCATTCTGCACTTTCTTCAGATAGCCCAGCGCCCTGGTCACAGGCTCACGCTGGCCCGCCGCGATGAGGGCCTGGATGGCCACTGCGGTCGTATTCGTGTCGCCGGCGCCGGGGGTCTTGTCGCCGTTGAAGCTCCACGAGCCATCGTCGGCCTGGGCGTTGATCAACGCTGTGACCGCCGGGCCCGGCAGGGGCTGGCCAGCGTTAGCCAGAGCCAGCAGCGCCAGGGCATGATCAAAGAAGCCGCTGCCGTATACATTCGTATCTTGCTTGAAATCGGCGTTGATCGTCGCCAGAAGGTCGGTCCCGGCAAAGGTCTTGGGGTCTTGGCCAGTGGCAATCGCCGCCAGGGCCACTTTGGCCGCCAGGCCAGCGCCTTTAACGCCGCCGGCCTTGGCCTGCGTTGCTAAGTAGTCAAGCGGAGAGGCCCCGCTTTTCTGCCAGGTGCTCGCGTCCTGGCCGGCCGCGGCAATGGCGACGACTGCATCGGCGGTCGCACCGATATTGCTCTCCGGCTTGAAGCCATTGGAGAAGCCGCCGTCGGAGTTCTGCTTCGTCGCCAGCCACTGCAACGCTTTATCTGAAGCACCGCCGGGGGCGGCCAGCACAAGCTGGGCAGCGCTCACGATCAGCAGCCCGATGATGAGAATGCGCAACCCGATCCTGTTCATGGTTATCCTCCTATCTCCTCAACAGGGGCGCACGGTTGTGCGCGGTCATGGTGATAACGAAAAAACCTTCTCCCTCACGAAAGAAGGAGAAGGCTATTCGGGCTGCGTCTGGTTCCGCATGCTCCACCTCCTTTCCGCGAAGGCGTACAGAGCGGACAGAGGCGGGTTCTCTGGCTCGTCCTTACGGACTTACAGTTGCGGGACAGCGCCGGACTCACACCGGCTTTCCCCGTTAGGCCCTGGCATCCGGGCTTTGGGTCACCTCTGCCGTCAAGGGTTACATTGTTAGCAGCAGTATAACCCAGAGTCCCAACCTTGTCAAATGCCTCAGGTGTGATATAATTCCCATAGCAGCAGGGTCCCCTATACCCTGCTGCTGATCTTCAACACAGGGATGAGCACGAGGATGACCGAGAAGGAGGTTTTTCTGACCCCCGAGGGGGTACAGAAACTACGCGAGGAGTTGGAGTATCTGACCACAGTGCGGCGACAGGAGATCGCCGAGCGGTTGCACGCCGCCATCCAGCACGGCGACATTAGCGAGAACGCCGACTACGAGAATGCCAAGAACGATCAGGCTTTCATCGAAGGGCGCATTCTGTTGCTGGAGGAGACGCTCAAGCACGCCACTATCATCGAGGCACAGGGACCGAGCGACACCGTTCAGCTAGGCAGTCAGGTCACGGTCGCGGAGGACGGGAGGGAGCCGGAGCAATTCCATATTGTCGGCCCTATGGAGGCCAACCCGCGCCTGGGCCGTATCTCCAACGAATCGCCACTGGGTCGGGCGCTGCTCGGACACCGCGTCGGTGACACCGTCACCATCGAAGCGCCGGTTGGCACACTCCTGTTTCGTGTCTTGTCGATCAGTTAACCGCCTGGGCCAGTTCGCCAGTAGCGACCAGTTGCCGCACGGCCTCAATCAGTGGGGCCAGCGGCTGGTCTTCCTCAGCGAAAGGCACCCGCTGCCGGATCAGCCGGTAGGCCACTGCCGTCCCCTGCCCCAGCCTGGCCTCCGGGCCCAGAACCTCACGCCGGAAGTCCACGCCCTGAGCAGCCAGAAGCAACTCAATGGCAAGCACCCTTTCCAGGTTGGCCGTGACCTGGCGCGCCTTGAGAGCAGCAGTTGCCCCCAGACTGTTATGGTCCTCAGTATTGGCCGACGTGGGGATGGTATCGGCGCTGGCCGGGTGGGCCAGGATCTTGTTCTCGGCTGCCAGCGCCGCCGCCGTGTACTGGGCCAGCATAAAGCCGGAGTGCAATCCACCGTGGCGCGTGAGAAACAGCGGCAACACCTCCCCATTGGCGTTCGCGTCAAGCAGGCGCGCTGAACGGCGCTCGCTCATGTTGCCGAGAGCGGCCAGCGCCATCGCCAGATAGTCCATCGCCAGCGCCAGCGGTTCACCGTGGAAGTTGCCCCCCGATAGTACCACCGGCTCCTCGTCATCGCAGAAGATGAGCGGGTTATCCGTCGCTGAGTTCAACTCGATCTCGATCACCCAGCGAGCGTAAGCGATGGCATCGCGCACAGCGCCGTGCACCTGCGGAATACAGCGTAGCGTGTACGGGTCCTGAACATTCAGCGGATCGTGTGGTCGGGTGAAGGTGCTGCCGGCCAGCAGACGGCGCAGGTAGCCGGCGCAATCCACCTGGCGCGGGTGAGGCCGGACAGCGTGCAGGCGGGCATCGAAGGCCTCCGGCGTGCCATGCAACGCCTCCAGGCTCAGGCATCCCGCGATGTCGGCTGTGCGCGCCAGGACCTCGGCCCGATGGGTCACCAGAGCGCCCACAGCGGTCATCATCGCCGTGCCGTTAAGCAATGCCAGGCCCTCTTTTGCCTCCAGATTTAGCGGCTGGATGCCGGTGCGGCGCAGCGCTGCGCCACCGCTCAGACACTCGCCCTGATAGAGTGCCTGACCCTCACCGATGACCACCAACGCCAGGTGAGCCAGCGGGGCCAGATCGCCACTGGAGCCCAGGCTGCCCTGGCTGGGAACCACCGGATGCACGCCCCGGTTGAGCATCTGGATCAGCGTCTCGACCACCACCGGCCGCACCCCGGAATATCCCTTTGCCAGCGTGTTGGCACGGATGGCCAGCATAGCCCGCACCTCGCGCTCCTCCAGCGGCGGGCCCACGCCGGCAGCATGGCTGCGCACCAGATTGCGCTGAAGCTGGCCTACCTGATCGGGGGGGATGATGCGGTCCTTAAAGTAGCCGAAGCCGGTGGTGACACCATAGACCACTTCCCCTCGCGCCAGATACTTTTCGACCGCAGCACGGCTCCGCTGAATGCCCGGCAAGGCTTCAGGCGCTAGCTCGACCGGCGCGCCATCAGCAATGGCGATCACCTCGTCCAGTGTCAGATGCTCGCCATTCAGAACGATCGCATTTTGAGCGTGACCGACAGGTTGCATCGAGATCAAGTATGGCCCAGCCCATCAAATTGAGCAAACGTCACCACCAGGCTCCCGCAGAGACGCGAAAGCCACGTGGCTTGCCCGGCACGTTGCTGGGGCTATAATAATGGTGCTTGTCTGCCTTACGATCTTCAGATGAGCCACCAGGATACAAAGAGGAAGCCTTCGAGATTGAATTTGCCCGAATCGGCTTTGACAGTCCTGCTGCTCGACGTAGACGGCGTCCTGATCGAAGACCACGGCTACCATGTGGGCATCACTCGCACCGTGGACTATTTCGCCACCGCTATAGGGCTGGCCGGGATGACCCCGACGCCAGCCGACATCGAGGTCTTCGAGGCCAACGGCCTGACAAGCGAGTGGGAATCCTGTCCGCTATGCGTAGGCGGGCTTCTGGTCGAGGTTCTGCGGGTTGCGCCCAACCTGGTACTTTCCCCTGTGATTGAGGCAGCTCTGGCGCAGTGTCGACCTATCGGCGCGACCCGCACTGTCAAGCGGCCGGACTTCGCGCGTCTGGCCCGTCGCGCCGGCCCACTCATCGTCGCGGGATCGCGTCCTTCTCGCGCCAGCCTGCACGTACTGCTGGATGAAGCCAACGTCTTAAACCTGGCTGAATCGCCGCATCACGCCTTCGAGGGCCTGCTGCACACCCTGCTTGACAACACGCAGAACGTGCGCGTCGCACCGGTAACGCAAGTGTTCCAGCACTTCGCTCTGGGCAGCGCGGATTACTCTCGCATCTACGCCCGCCCGCCCCTGTTTGAGACGCCGTCACTCCTGCGCACGCTCGACCGGCCTGCGCTCTCGCCAAGTGGCCGTGAGACTCTCCTGAGTTTGGTGGCGAGTGGTCGCGTGCACGCCGCCATCTACACCGCGCGCTCCAGTCTGCCGCCTCCCGACACTGAGGCCGACAGCCGGAGCTATTCGCCGGAGGCCGAGATCGCTCGCACGCTGGTCGGCCTGGACGATCTGCCACTCATCGGCTATGGCCGGACGGCCTGGCTGGCAGCGCGTCATAGCGCGCCACCTGACGCCTTCGTCAAGCCATCACCGGTCCACACGTTGGCGGCTATTGGCGCGGCTCTCACGGGCCACGAAGCTGAAGCGCTAGAGGCTGCTTACACACTGGCCGAAGGGGGTGCACTTCAGCCACCTCTCGATGTGATGCGCGGTGCCGTGCTGGCCCTCTACGTCTTCGAGGATGCCGCCGGGGGCGTGCGAGCTGCGGCCCGCGCGGCTGAGCTACTGCGGGCGGCTGGCGTCCACGTCAACCTTTGGGCTGTGGGTATCGTACCAGCCGGCGGGCCCAAGCGCGCGGCGCTCGCCCCACTCTGTGCCCTGGTTGCGCCGGATGTGAACGCAGCTTTAGATACTGTGGCCGGGTTGCTGGACACCCCGCCATCGGCCAAGGGGACTGACCCATGCTGACGTTCAAGCATGTGCGCAGCATCCCGCTCTTCTATGACGCGTGGTGTGGTCTGCTTGGCGTGGACGCCGAATTGAATATCTACGCCGAAGAGATCTATGAAGACACCTGGGCAGCCCAATACAAATTCAGCTTCACTGGCGAACTGCTCCAGCGGCTGGATGAGGAGTACGGTCAGAACCCAGGCTATGCGCGCCTGGAGCTGCCTCCAGGAACCGTGACACCACATTCTGCCCTTGCAGCGACCGCTCTTAATTTCGGCGGCGGCCGCTGGCACGGCGATCTGGAGGCCGATCGCGTACGCGACCTGGCGCACCCGTTGACCCCGGCAGACCGCCAATGGCTGGTGGCCGCCGGCCTGCAACGTGTGGAAATACTGCCGTACATCGTGGGCATCGTGGATAGCTATGTCAGCTCCGAGGCCGAGGTGCGACCCAATCAGTTCGTCATTTGCCGCAGGCTGCGCCTGGCCTATGTCAGCGTTCCTGAGGCTCACAGACCTGCGCCAGGCTCCCACATCGGCGATGCCGAGAACTACGACAGCGTCGAACTCGCTTTGCTACAGCAGTTCGATCCGGCCGACGCCGAGCGGCCACTCCACGAGTCCTGGCTCGGCCCCAACACATTGGGCATCACGCCCAACTGGCCGGTGGATGTCGTGACCCGCGACGGCTACTTGTTCCTGGCCGATGTGGCCTTGCCGCTGTCGTCCGGTTCATATCCAGACCCCTCCCCTCAGCGTCAGGTGCGGAGACCCAGCCGCATCCACATCCTGCGCATTGAGCCATGAAGAAGCAGACCTCGCTCAGCAGACAACCCCCCGCTAACAGCGTCTACGATGGGTTGGCTCACTGGTACAACGAACTGGTCGGCGAGACCGGCGGTCTATACTTCCAGCACGTGGTCGGACCATGCCTGTTCCGTCGGCTGGGGTCGGTCTATGGCCTGCGCGTGCTCGATCTGGCTTGCGGTCAGGGATTCCTGGCACGGGAACTGGCCCGGCGTGGCGCACGTGTGACCGGCGTTGACGCAGCCGGTGAGATGATCCGATTGGCTCGTACCTACGAATCCGGTGAACCTCTGGGTGTCACCTACTTGCACGCCGACGCAACCTCGCTTGATGACCTGGCCGATGGCTCCTTCGATATCGCGGTATGCAATCTGGCATTCATGGACATCGCCGACCTGGACGGAGCGTTGGCTGAGGTTTCCCGCCTGCTGGTGCCCGGTGGCCGCTTCCTGTTCACCATCCTCCATCCCTGCTTTCACCCACCGGGCGCGCGCTTTGTCACCGATAGCACCGGGCGAGTCTTCCACCGCGCCGTGAGCCGCTACTTCCAGGAGATCCGCTGGTGGTCGGACAGCCCTGATGGGCTACGCAGCCGCGTCGGCGCACTGCATCGGACTTTGTCCACCTACTTGAATGCACTCGCAGAGCATGATCTAGCCCTGATCCATGTGGAGGAGCCACTGCCCACACCAGAAGGCATGGAGCAGTACCCGGAGTTGCGACCCTGGGCCGATCTGCCTCTGGCATTGGTGGTGGAGAGCGTGCGCCTCGCCCCTACGGCGCTACGTCCGCTGCTACGCGGCGCGTTGCATCATGACCGGCGACGTAGCGCCGTCCTGGGCAGGGCAATGCGCTTCCAGGTATACACGCCGCCAGGTTATGAAAAAGATGATGCGAGCTACCCGGTCCTCTATCTCCTTCACCGCTGGGGCGCGGATGAGCGGCAGTGGACCGATCGGCTACACGTGCACGAGGTGGCCGATCGGCTGATCAGTTGCGGCGAGTTGCCGCCGTTCCTGATCGTCATGCCTCAGGGTCACAAGAGCTTCTTTCTCAATGCCGCTGCTCCGCACGGTGATTACTCGGCACTTCAGGAAAGCGAGCCAGAGTTGCTCGATGGGGCGCTGGCAGGCTGCGGCAACTACGAGGATTACTTCCTGGAGGAGGTGATTCCTCATGTCGAGGCAGCGTACCGGGTACTCACCGATCGCAAGCACCGCGCCATCGGTGGTGTCTCGATGGGTGGACACGGCGCATTGACGCTGGCGCTGCGCCATCCCGACCTGTTCGGCGCGGCCGGGGCGCATAGCCCCACCCTTTTCGATGAGTCCTTCTATCCACCCTGGCTATTCGGCGACGCAGCCGGCTTCGCCGAGCGCGACCCGGCCCACCTGGCTGCCAATCTCTCTCCTCACCCCCCTTCCCTGATAGGGGAGGGAAAGAGGGAGAGGTTAATAGCGCCGCTCCGGCTGTATCTGGATTGCGGCTGCGACGATGAATTGGTACCTCGTATCGAAGCACTGCATCATACCTTCCTGGCGCTTGGCTTGGCACACGAATACCATCTGCGGCCCGGCGACCACAGCCCGAACTACTGGCGGCGTCATATCGAAGAATATCTACGCTTCTACACGGCGGAGTGGCACTAATCACAACAGGCCGCACACATCCTGCCGTCTGTTGTTCTCTCTTTGCGACGATCTGCCCAACTGCATATAATGGCCCACCTATGCGCCTCCACTGGATTCGCAGGCAATGGGTCGCCGGATCGGCCCTGGTGCTGCTACTGACAGCCTGTATGTCAGCTTTGCCCACGAACTCCACCACCACAGCCGTAACCACACCCACACCCCCTGCGACCCGGCCGGCCACCATCACGCCACGGCCCACACATACGCCTACACCTTCAGCCACGCCCTTGCCTCCAGCACCGGGCTTGTGGCTCAGCCCGGCTGTGCCGGTCTACGTGCAGGTGGCGGTCGAGTCGCTTTTCAACAAGGGGTTCTCCTCTGCCCCAACCGCCTCGCTCGCGGCGGCACGCATCGAGCTGGCGACTGCGAGGAATCAGTCGCAGATGACCGAACTGGCCACCTGGGTCTATGTGCCGGTAGTTCCGTTCCCAACCTTCGCCGACGACATCGCCTGGACCGATGTGCAACGCTTCTGGGCCGGGCGGCCGGACGCCCTCAAGGGACTGACAAACGACGGCTCAACCCCCACCCTCTTCCTGGCCCCCGACACCCTGGCCTCGCTGTCCGTGATCCTGGGCGCACCATCGGCGGCTACGCCGATTCAGGTCCTGCCGGCCGGCGACCTGGTGGAGCGTGCCTGGGCAACCCGCCCCTCGGCCTGGGCCATCGTCCCCTTCGACGCCCTCGAACCACGTTGGAAAGCCCTCTCACTCGATGGCCGATCGGTCTTCTCGCGAACACTCGACCTGGCAAAGTATCCACTGGCTATCTCGGTCGGCATCGAAGGAGACGCGCAGGTGACACGGCAGGTTCAGGAGGTGCTGAATCCTCAAGGCCGCCCGCTGACCAATCGCGACCCCGCTCAGATGACGGTGCTCACCATGACCGGCGTTACCGCGCTGGTGCGCGCGACCGCTTGGAAGATGGAGCAGTACGGCGTGCTCTATCCCTCGGCCAAAGTGCGCGATCTGCTGCGCGAAGGCGACCTGCTGCATATCAGCAACGAGGTCTCCTTCGCCAAAGATTGCCCTTTCCCTAACCCCAGCCAGGAAGATACGCGCTTCTGTAGCTCACCGCGCTATTTCGACCTACTGCGCGACCTGGGCAACCCCATTATTGAGTTGACCGGTAATCACTGGCTGGATTGGGGTGTGCCCGCCGCCCAGCACACGCTCGATCTTTATCACCAGGCTGGCTGGTCGTATTTCGGCGGAGGGCGCAACCTGGCAGAAGCCCGTCAGGCTCTATCTATCACACACAATGGCAATAACCTGGCTTTCTTGGGCTGCAATCCGGTCGGCCCGGCTTATGACTGGGCGACCGACGATTCGCCCGGCGCGACTCCGTGCGATCTGGACGCGATGCACAGCCAGGTGCGCGGCTTACGCGATGTAGGAACGCTTCCGATCGTGACCTGGCAGTACGTGGAAACCTATAGCTATACACCGCTGCCGCAGCAGGTGGCTGACTTCCGCGCCATGGCCGACGCCGGCGCGGTCATCGTCAGTGGTAGCCAGGCCCACCAGCCACAGACCTTTGAGTTCTATCACGGTAGCTTCATCCATTATGGCCTGGGCAACCTGTTCTTCGATCAGATGGATGATTTGGGCACGCGCCAGGAATTCGTGGATCGCCATGTCTTCTACCAGGGACGCCACATCTCCACCCAGCTTCTCACCTTCCTCCTGGAAGACTACGCCCAGCCACGTCCGATGACTCCAAGCGAGCGCCGCCAATTCCTCCAGACCATTTTCAGCGCCAGCGGATGGTAAGATCGGTGGGCAGGAAGCAGTGGGTAGTGGGCAGTACCCGGTATTTTGGAATAGGTGGCTACTGTCTGCTGTTTGCCATCTCCATCCTGTTGGGGCTGGCCGCCTGTGCCCGGC
>CADDZL010000026.1 GCA_902812335.1 Chloroflexota bacterium
CTGTAGCCACGGCTGCGAATGTCGCAGATGCCCTGCGACATTCGCAGCCGTGGCTACAGCGATGCGCTCTTCGCACTGTGTGAGGTGGAAGAGTGGGTCCACCTGTTTCCTCCCGTAGCTTCATCGCAGGAAGCTATTGGGAGCGTGACGGCGAAGGCGGCGGAGGAAACCGGCCTCAAGCCGGGCACGCCGGTCGTTACTGGCCTGGCCGATGTCCAGGCCTCCATGGTCGGAGCCGGCGCGACCTGGGCCGGATGTGCTTGTAGTATTGTCGGCACCTCCGCGCTCAATAATGTGGTTTTGGACCACGCCTCATTCGTTCCTTCGGGCCTTGGCTTTCAGTTTCTCATGCCGGAGAAGCTGTGGATCCGTTCGCTGACGAATACCTCTGGGACTATGAACCTGGAGTGGTTTGTGAACAACTTCGGCGCCGAGGAGCGCGCTCAGGCCGCCGGGCGTGGTATCAGCGTTTACCAGGTGTTGGAGGAGGAAGCCGCCAGCGTGCCGATCGGAGCGGGCGGTGTGATCTTCCACCCTTATCTCAACACCACGGGCGTGTCGGCTCCATTTAGAAACGCAGCGGCGCGCGCACAGTTCTTCGGCCTTAGCGTGGACCTCGAGCGGCGACATCTGCTCCGCGCGGTCTATGAGGGGCTGGCCTTCGCCATGCGCGAGTTGTATGCCTTGATCCCCGCCGAAGCGCCGGAGGTGATTGTGACCGGTGGCGGGGCCCGATCGCGCTTCTGGTGCCAGATGTTTGCCGACTGCACCGGCCGCCACATGCTCATCCCTGAAGGCACGGAGTTTGGCGCTAAAGGCGTCGCCATCATGGGGGGCATCGGCATCGGGCTCTATCACGATCTGAAGGATGCCACCCGGCGGACCTTTCGCCTGGCACGGGTGCATGAGCCCGATCCCAAAGCTGGCGAGAAGTATGCCAGGGTCTACGAGCTATATAAAGCGATCTATGTAGATATGCAGGACCATTGGTGGCACCGCCACCGGTTGCTGCAAGAGTTGGCGAGCTCGGCGTGATCCCCCGAACCGGCCGGAGGATGCGAAAAGACGGGGCACGAAAGGATAGGTAGGGACTATGACGATCACAGCCGCCCGAGAACCCATCTTGCGGAAGCCAGGCCAGGTCCTGATTGAGAACCCGGGAGCGATCATTTGGATCGCGCTGGTTTTGCTCTTGCTCCTGTCGTGGGTGATCGCGCCGGGGTTCCTGGACCCGACCCACATGCTCAATGTCACCCGCCAGGCCGCCGGCTTGGGTATCGTCTCTATCGGCCAGACCATTGTGCTCCTGACCGGCGGACTCGATTTGTCCAATGGGATGATTATCACGCTGGTGGACGTGATCATCGCAACGATCCTGAACGGGAGCGATGACTTGCTCATCCCGGTGGCCCTGCTCTGCCTGGGCATCGGCATGGCCGTCGGCCTGGTGAATGGGCTGCTCATCACCAAACTGAAAGTGCCCCCGTTCGTCGTCACACTGGGCATGTTTGGCATTTTGAGAGGGGCTGCCTACGTGTACACCAACGGCGCGCCCAAGGGCCATATCCCCCCAACGCTTCAATATATTGGGAATGGATATATTGGAGGGATACCGATCCAGGTAGCCATCTGGGTCGTTCTGGTCGTGGTGGCTGCCCTGCTGGTTCGCAACCTGCCCTTCGGCCGGCAGGTCTACGCCGTGGGTGGTAACGCCGAGGCGGCGCGCCTGTCGGGCGTCAGGGTCGACCGTGTTGTGACTCTGGCCTATATTGTGTCAGGTCTCTCGGCGGCGGTCGCCGGCCTGGTCCTGTCCGGTTATATCGGCACGGGCAGTCTCTCGATTGGGAACGACTATAACCTGAATTCCATTGCTGCTGCCGTGCTGGGCGGCACGGCCTTCACCGGCGGCGTGGGCACGATTGTGGGCAGTGCCGGCGGGGCGCTGTTCCTGACCTTCGTTGTCAGCCTGTTGCGGTTTCTCGGTCTCGCCTACCGCAATCAGTTGATGGTGCAGGGGGCGATCCTGGCGCTGGCGATCTTTGCGTACTCGCGTGTGCAGCGCTGATAGCGGTGGTCGGCGATCAGTTTTCTGACCACTGACCTTTGACTACTGACGGAGGATAATATGGCGGATCAGAGGACAAAACTCTATGTGCTTTCCATGGGGTACATCGAAAACGATGTGGCCCTCAATCTGTTGCTTCACAATCAGGCCACGGTTGATGACAAGAACAAGCCCGCCCAGTGGCACCGGGTGCCTTCTATCAGCTTGCTGATCTCGCACCCGAAACTGGGCTGGGTTCTGGTGGATACCGGCAGCCACAAGGAGGCGATGAACGGCTATTGGCCGGAGTCGGCGCGCCGGAAAACGCCCCTGATTCGGAACGACGAGGATATGCTGGACGCGCGCCTGGCCCAGTTGGGGTTGAAGCCGGCCGATATTGACCTGCTGATCCTCACCCATCTGCACCTGGATCACGCTGGCAGTCTGAACCTGTTCTGTGACACCCGGGCCGGAAGCCGGGTCATTGTCCACGAACTGGAACTGAAGCAGGCCCTATACGACACCTTCGTGGGCGAAGGGGAGTTCGAGAATGGGTACTTGAGGCCCGACTTTGCCGGATTGCCCGGCATTGCTTTCGATCCGGTGGATGGTGATGTATCGCTGGCCGATGATCTGGAATTGTTGTGGCTTCCAGGCCATACCCCAGGGACACTCGGGGTCATGGTCCATCTGGAGAACAGCGGCACGGTCATTTACACCTCGGACGCGGTCAATTGGGAGCTGAACTTCGGGCCACCGATCCATCTTTCGGCGGTCTTCTACGACACCGCCGCCATGAAAAAGAGCATCCGTCGCCTGCACTGGTTGAAGCGCCGCTATAACGCCAGGCTTATCTTCGGTCACGATATGAAGCAATTCCGTGAGCTGCGCCTGTCCCCGGGGCAATTCTATGATTGAGTGCTATAGCGGCTCATGATGGGGCGTATGGCGTCCGGTTCAGAGGAACGAGAAGTATGACCAATCGTATCGCCGCCCGCATGGGCCAGTTGCGTTCGGCCGGCGGCAAGAGCCTGTCTGTGGTCATCATGCTTGGTGACCCGGACTTTGAGACTACGCTTGAGTTGGTTCGGCTTGCGGCTGACCAGGGCATTGATGTCGTCGAGTTGGGTATCCCTATTGAGACCCCCTTTCTGGATAGCAGCGTGATGCGGGAATCTATGCAACGCGCCCTGGCCTTCTGCCGCGACCCCCAGCCCTATCTGCAAACCATCGGCCAGATCAGATCGGCTTTCCCAACCCTGCCTCTGGAGGTGATGATCTATCATGATACATTGATGGGCATCGGCCTGCGGCGGTTCTGCCGGGCGATGGAGGATGCCGGCGTGGATGCTGTGCTCGTGGCCGATGGTGTGGACCAGAACGACGAGTTCCGCCGGGCCCTGGACGAGGAACTCTTCGCCCGAGACATTTATCCGATTCGTTTCGTCCCGCATCCATTCCGCCCTCAACAAATTGACGATCTCAGGCGGAATGGGCGCGGCTTCATTGTGGTTCAGACCAGGACAGATGAGCAGGGCCACCGCGATACTGTTCTGGACGCCAACGGGCGAACTCTGGCTGAACTGCGCCAGGCAGGTGTGGACCAACCGCTTGTGCTTGCCTATGGCATCCGGACGCCGGCGGATGTGCGCAAATGCATTGCCCTGGGGGCGGATGGTGTCTTGATCGGAACGGTGGTGTTGGACGCTGCTTATCGTCTTCCCAGGGCGGAGTTTGCCGGTTTATTGGCGAGCTTGCGCGAAGCAGCCGTGGCTCAGGAGAAATAGGACGCTGATGAACGCTGATTTACACTGGTCTTTTCCCTATCCTGCATTATTCGTCCGCGGCTGGCAGGAGACGACTGGGATGAAAGAACTTCCACTTTTGCTGGAGTGCGATGTCCTGGTGGTCGGCGGTGGGCCGGCGGGGGCGGTCGCTGGCGTGGCCGCGGCCCGTTATGGAGCGCGCACCGTGATCCTCGAGCGGCATGGTTTCCTGGGTGGCAACCTGACGGCCGGAGGCATTGATACCTCCTACGGCCTTTACAGTGTCGGTGAGCATCCCGTGAAGACCATTGGCGGCCTCCCCGACGAGGTGTTTGACCGGCTCAGGGCTATGCAGGCCTGCTACGAGCGCCCGAATACGTATGGGGCAGGCACCGGCATTACGTTCTCTATCGAGCACATGAAGCTTGTCCTGGAGCAGATGGTCCTCGAAGCTGGTGCCAGGATCGTCTATCACGCGCTGGTGCCGGACGTGTACTTTGAGGCTGGCCGGCTGGCCGGAGTGATCCTCCCGACCAAGCAGGGCCTTAAGCGCGTGGCGGCACGCTTCATCGTTGACACCACCGGCGATGCCGACGTTGTTGCCTACGCCGGCGGCGCTTATTACAAGCCGGGAGAGGACGGTCCGATCCAGCCCTGTACCACTGTCTTCTTTATGGCCAACGTGGACATAGCCAGGGCCCAGGCCTTCGGCAAGAAGGCGATGTGGGCCGAGATGGAGAAGGCTATCGCCAGCGGCAAATACAACCTGCCGCGTGTCGAAGGCTCTTTCCACGCCACCCCCTACCCCGGCCTGATCGAGGCGAACATGACCCGCATTCATGGCGTGGATGTGACCGATATCCTGGCCTTGAGCGACGCTGAGGTCGAGGGCCGGCGTCAGGTGCAGGAGTATGCCCGTTTCCTGATCGAGTGTGTCCCCGGCTTTGAGAAAGCCTACCTGGTGAAAACCGGCCCGCATATCGGTACGCGGGAGGGCCGACGTATCATCGGCGATTACGTCTTGAATCGGGAAGATGTGATCGAGGGCAGGCGCTTCCCAGATGCCATTGCCCAATGCGGCCAGCCTATCGAGGACCATAGCGCCGGCCGTGAGACCAGGTGGGTTTATGTCAAAGACTACGGCTTCTACGATATTCCCTACCGTTGCCTGATCCCGCGCGGGCTGGACAATGTTCTCGCCGCAGGGCGTTGCCTCTCGGCCACGCATGATGCCCATGCCTCGGCGCGTTCCTCGGCAACGGCGATGGGGATGGGCCAGGCGGCCGGGCTGGCAGCCGCTATGGCCGTTGCTGTGAGCAAGAGCAGCCGCGAAGTTGACATCAAAGAACTCCAACAAAGACTCAGGGCATGGGGCGCTCCACTTTGACCTATGGATAGAGAGAGGATCGCGTTTATGACAAAGATTCAGACCGTACTGGGGCCGATTGCGCCTGAAGAACTCGGCATCACCTATAGCCATGATCACGTGTTATTCCAGCCGCCGCCCCCGTTGGCCCAAGAGGACCCCGACCTGTGCCTGGATAGTGTCGAGGCCGCCGTAGAAGAGTTAACTCATTTCAAGAGCGCGGGCGGCCAGGCGCTGGTGGAGATGAGCACAGTGGATGTAGGGCGTGATCCTGAAAAGCTGCGATCCATCTCGCAGGCGACCGGTGTGCATATCATCGCCGCTACTGGTTACAATAAGGGGATATTCTGTGATCCCCTCGTCGCTGTGAAAACCGAGGATGAGATCGTAACCGAGATGGTGCGGGATGTGGTGGAGGGGATGGATGGCACCTCCATCCGGGCCGGGGTGATCAAAGCTGCAAGCAGCAAGAACCAGATGACCCGTGGCGAAGAGAAGGTGTTCCGTGCTGCCGCCCAGGCCCATCTGCGCACCGGCGCGCCCATTTCCACCCATACTGAGGCCGGCACGTTTGCCCTCGAGCAGATTGCCTTGTTGCGCTCGTTAGGCGTCAAGCCGGAGCATATCATCATCGGCCATCTGGACCGCAAGCTGGATTGGGAGTATCACCGCGCCGTCGCGGAAACGGGTGTCTATATGGGGTTCGACCAGATCAGCAAGGAGAAGTATTGGCCGGATGCCCGCCGCATTGAGTTCATTAAACGGCTGGTCGAATCCAGCCATGGACACCAGATTCTGCTCTCCAGCGATCTGGCGCGGAAGTCGTACTGGCCGAGCTACGGCTTCGGGAATGGGCCGGGGCTCACCTACATTCTGTGGCGTTTTGTACCCTGGCTGCTAGAGCAGGGCGTGGCACGGGAGGTGATTGATGATCTGCTGATCAGAAACCCCGCTCGTGCCTTCGCCTGGGCGGACTAAGGGCGTTGCACTGATCACCCTGAGCCATGTCATTCTGAGCGCAGCGAAGAAGCAGCGAAAGGCCTCTGAGCTGTGGTGCCTGGGTGCTTCGCTGCTCCTTCGGCTATGCCGAACGTTCGCGCTCAGAGTGACATTCCTCAGGACATGGCTCAACATGACAGTAGGGGGAAGGGGCGCTCACCATTTCAGATGAGGCCGCATCGTATGGGTGAACCCTATCTTCTGGGCATTGACATCGGTACCTCGGTGGTCAAGAGCGTCGTCTTCGACCGCGAAGGGCATGAGGTGGCCGTCAGCCGACGCACGCCCGATATCATCCGGCCAAGAGCTGACTGGTCCGAGACCTCCATGGAGGGGCTGTGGCAGGCCGTTGCCGAGACCGTTCGCGAAGTGGCCCATAGCGAGGCCCTGCGCATAGGCGAGATGCGCGGTATCGGCTTGAGCGGAACTGCCTGCGGCGTCTGGCTGATTGATGAGCACGGCCGGCCGGTCCGCAACGCCATCTTGTGGAATGATGGCCGCGCGGCCGATATTGTCGGCGCGTGGCAGCAGAGCGGCGTGCTGGACGAAATCTTCCGCATCTCCGGCAATGCTATCTTCCCCGGCTATACTCTGGCCGGTTTGCGTTGGCTGCAACAGCACGAGCCTGAAACGCTGGAACAAGCTCGCCACCTGCTGTTCTGCAAGGACTGGATCCGCTACTGCCTGACGGGCAACATCGCCACCGACCACTCGGACCCCTCGTACATGCCGTATGACATCCGGCGCGGGGAGTATTCGGACGAACTGCTCAAGGTGTGTGGGGTGGAAGCCACACGCCATCTCTTCCCACCCATCCTGGACAGTGGTGCGGTGGCCGGTGGGCTGAGTTCAAGCGTGGCGGATGATCTCGGATTGCGGCCCGGCCTCCCTGTCGTAACTGGCATGGTGGATGTGGCCGCGACCACACTGGGTGCTGGGGCCTATCGCCCAGGCCAAGCGTGCTCGATTGTGGGGACCAGCTTTCTGAACAATCTGCTCACCGATCAGCCGTCCTTTGAGCCGGCCGGCGTGGGCGTGCAGGCTCTGACCACGGGCGGCGTCTGGATCCGCTCTATGGTCAATACATCCGGCACGATCAATCTGCAATGGTTCCTCGATCAGTTCTGCGCTGCCGAGCAGGCCGCCGAGGCGCGGGCCGGGCGCGACATCTATGCCTGGGCCGAGCAGGTGGCAGCTCAGGTGCCCCTGGGTTCGGGCGGCATCGTTTACCATCCCTATCTGAATACGACCGGGGTGATCTCCCCCTTCGTTAATCCGACGGCGCGGGCGCAATTCTTCGGCATTAGCGTGGAGCACACGCGGGCGCACTTGCTGCGTGCCGTCTATGAGGGCACGGCACTCTCGATGTTGGATTCCTACCTGCATATGCCTATGGATGTGCGCCAGGTGTATATTTCGGGAGGGGGTGCGCGCAGCGCCTTCTGGTGTCAGATGTTCGCCGATTGCACCGGTCGCACGATTCTGGTCCCTGCCGGCAGCGAATTGGGGGCGCGTGGCGTGGCGGTGTTAGCTGGCATCGCCAGCGGCGTTTATCGCGACCTGGAGGACGCTATGCAACAGGTGATCCGCCTTGAGCGGCAGCATGAGCCTGACCCGGTGGCCACGGAGAAGTACCGCGCCCTCTATGAGTTGTACCGGCGGATTTACCAGCATCTGGGCGAGGATTGGTGGGAGCGCCATCGCCTGCTGGCGCGATTATGATCTGAAGGAGGCCAGACTTATGACCCGTCTCACCCTGCCCGATCTCGGGCTGCGGCCGCTTTGCCCAACCGTGATCGGCTCATCTGCCTTTCCCGGCTGGTACGCCTACTTTCAGGCGGAGGCCAAAGAGCACCCGGAACGCTTTGGTCCCGTCGATCTGGAAGAGGCCCTGACCGACGCCGTCCGCATCGCGCTCAGCGATCAGTTGAATGCCGGCATCGAGTTGGTCACCGACGGTGAGATGAGCCGGGTGGATTTCAATTTGGGCTTCTACGATTACCTGACCGGCCTCAGGCCGGAACCCATCCCCCGGCGGCTGGGGCCGCCGGCCCATGATCAACGTGGGATGTACACCTGCGTGGCCCCCCTCTCTGCTCCGCAGGGCCTGGGGACAATTGCGGAGTATCGCCGCCTGCGGGGGCTGACCGACCGGCCTATCAAGATGCCGGTGCCTGGCCCCTTCACCCTGGCCGGCCGCATTGGGGGAGGGGAGATATATCCCGGTCGCCTGGCAGTCACCGAGGCTTTGATGCCGATTGTGAACGCAGAACTCCGGGCGCTGGTGGCGGAAGGCTGTCGCTTCCTCCAATTGGATGAACCCAGCTTCGCCTGCCACCCCGACGCCCCCGGCACATTTATCGAGATCATCAATCGCACCCTGGAGGGCGTCAATGCCTATGTCAGTATGCACATGTGCTTCGGCAACTACCGGGGCCGCGCAGTCGGCCATCGGAGCTACGCGCCCTTGTTTCCGGCCCTGCTCGAGGCCAACGTGGACCAGTTCGCCCTGGAGTTCGCCAGCCGTGAGCTGAGCGAGATTGAGCTATTGAAGGATATCGTGAAGGCCGGCAAGGCCGTCGCTGTCGGCCTCGTTGACGTGAAGAACCTGTGGGTCGAGCCGGTGGACCTGCTGGTGGAACGCATCCGGACCTGTTTGAAGTTTGCGCCACCGCAGGCGCTGCATGTGACCCCCGACTGTGGCTTCAGCCAGACCGCGCGTTATGCCGCCGTGCAAAAGATGCACAACCTGGCCACGGCAGTGGCGAAGGTCCGGCAAGAACTCGGACTGTGATTGGGGAAGGAGGTGTCATGCTGAACGAAGTGAAGCAACTCGGCGTGGCCTTTGTGGGCTGCACGCACCCGCACATCTTCCCGCGCTATGAGTTGCTATCCGCCCAGCCCGACGTGCGCTTTGTCGGCTGTTACGACCCAGACCGGGGACTCGCCGCTGCTTTGGAGAAGAAGTGGGGCCTGCGCGCCTTTGCCACGGCCGAGGAACTGCTGGACCAGCCGGGCGTTAACTTTGCCATCATCGAAGGCTGGGAACCGGACAACCCGCACTATGTGCGCGCGGCAGTGCGACGCCATCAGGCGGTCTTGTTGGAGAAGCCCGGTGCGCCCAACCTGGTGGAGATGCAAGCCCTCATGAATGACATCCGGGGTCAGCCCATCGTCTTTCAGGTGGGTTACATGCTGCGCTTCTCCCCGGTTGTGCCCATGATCCGGCGCATTTTGCAGGACGGTATACTCGGCCCGATCACGCTGGCCCGCTTCCATGCAGCGGCACCGGTCGGCGGAGCGCGTGAGGTCTGGCAGAGCGTGCCGGGGGACCTGGGTGGCGTGGTCTACACCGATGGCTGCCATATGGTGGACGTCATCGTCCATTTGCTGGGTGTCCCCAGGCGCGTCAAAGGCATGACCCTCAAGTTGCCCGCAGGCCAGACGGTCCTGGCTCATGGCTTCAAGACGGATACGCTCTCCGGCCTGGGCGAGACGGTGGAGATGCCTCTGGGCGGGCTGATGTATGAGGACGGTGGGGCCGCGATCCTGGATTACGGTGATAAACTGGTGACCTTCGACGTGACCGGCTGGGAGGCGCATCCCTGGGTTGAGGCCTGGCGGGTAGAACTCTACGGCACAGATGGGACCCTGCACGCTGGCCTGAATCCCCCCTGGTATCGTCTCTACGTCCGCAACCCGCGCCCCGGCTACACCCCCGGCTGGCAGTCCTGGGAGGGACTTGAGGCCATGGGGCTGGGGACCTCGCTGGTGGTTGACGCCTGCTACCGGCATGAAATGGAGCACATGCTCAAGCGGGTGAGGGCCTGGGATACGGATAATGAGGCCTGGATCGCGGAAGCCGAGGCGGTGGTTGCTATCCTGGATGCGCTCTTTCGTTCGGCGCGGCGCGGCGACGAGATGACGATTTCACTGACGTAAGAAGAATTTCTTACCAATCGTGCATAGACCCGTCTTGGCGGCGAGCGATCGGCAGGTACGCCCGCCGGTAAGGGTACTTCCTGGCAGCTTCTTCGTTTACATCCGTCCCCAGGCCGGGGGCATCGCTGACGTACAGAGAGCCGTCCCTGAAGGTGGGACCGCCGGGGATGACCTCCTGAACCTGTTCCGGGAAGAAGACCATCTCCTGCACGCCGAAGTTGGGTATCGCAATATCCATGTGGACATTCGCCGCATGGGTGATGGGCGCAGCGTCGCCCGGCCCATGCCAGGCGGTCTGCACGCCGTAGGGCTCGGCGATGGCGGCGATCTTGCGCGCGCCGGTGATGCCTCCGCTGTGGACCAGATCGCAGCGAATGAAGTCGATCAGTTGCTCGGTGATCACCGGCAGGCATTCCCATAAAGAGGTGTACAGTTCGCCCATCGCAATGGGGGTCGTCGCAGCCTGGCGCACCAGCCGCAGCGAGGGTTGATGCTCCGGCCTTAGCGGGTCCTCAAGGAAGAACAGATGGAAAGGTTCCAATTCCCTGGCCAAGCGCGCCGCCTGGACGGGGTTTAGTCGTTCGTGAACGTCGTGCAGCAATTCGACCTCGTCCCCCAGCCGGGAGCGCAGGTGCTCGAAGAGGCGCGGGATGGTGCGCAGATACGGGCCGGGCTCCCACACCTCGACCATAGGCAGCGAGGCCTCGCCCCACGTGGCGAGGGCAGCCTCCTTCTGCCCACCCTGGCCGTAGGTGCTGGGCAGGCCGGGAATGGACACCTGGGCGCGAATGACTTTGAAGCCCTGTGCCATCGCTTGCCGGACGGAGTCCTCCACTTCCGCGAAATCGCGCCCGGCGCAATGGGTGTAGCCCAGGGCCCCCTCGCGCGTCTTGCCGCCCAACAAGGAATAGACCGGCTTGCCACAGACCTTCCCCTTGATGTCCCAAAGGGCCATGTCCACACCGGCCAGGGCGGTCATCAGGACCGGCCCCCCACGCCAGTAGGCACCCCGGTACAGGTATTGCCAGGTGTCTTCGATCCGGTCTGGGTCTCGGCCGATGAGGAGCGGGGCGATGTGCTTGTCCAGGGTTTCCGCCACAGCCAGTTCCCGGCCATTGAGGGTTGCGTCTCCGACGCCGTACACGCCCTCGTCGGTGATGATCTTCACCAGGACGTAGTTGCGCCCTGGGCAGGTGACAATGACGCGCACGTCTGTGATTCTCATGCCTTCCTCCCATATCCCCTGGTTACCGTATCCGTTTCTTAAGGGTCATAAGCGGCTATGTGCCCGATTGGGGGCAACATAAGCCAGGCGATTGGCGTGTGAGCCAGTATACGCTATGATGTCCGGCGCGCAAAACACAACCCCAGGGCGACCTCGCTGGTCGCCCTTAGAGGAGTAGGAAATGAAAATCACCGGCGTCGAGCCCTTTATCCTGCATGTGCCTGTCACCCGAAGCAAAATCGAGGATAGCACGCACAGTGTGACCTATTGGGGAGCCCCAGGTGTCATCCTGGACACCGACGCGGGCATCCGCGGCTATGGCTATACCGGCACCCATGCCTATCTACCCCTCGACCGGTTGATCACGGATTGTATCTCCAAGACTTATGGCCCACTCTTAATCGGCGAGGACCCGCTCGAAGTCCAGCACCTGTGGCGCAAGCTCTACCACTTTCCACCGGCTCAATGGGTGGGCCGGAGCGGGATCACGCATCTGGCGCTGAGCGCTGTGGACATCGCGCTGTGGGATATCAAAGCGAAAGCCGCGGGCATGCCGCTGTGGAAGTTGCTGGGCGGGAACGCCTCCAAGAAGGTGGCAGCTTATAACACCGATGGAGGTTGGCTGAACTGGACGGTTGAACAATTGGTGGCTGACGCCCGCCAGATGGTTGAGGAGCAGGGCTATCGGGGCGTGAAGATCAAGGTGGGCAGCCCTGATCCCGGCGAAGACCTGGTGCGGGTCGAGGCGGTGCGCAGGGCGATTGGCCCACGCCCCAGGCTGATGGTGGATGCCAATGGCCGCTGGGATCTAACGACGGCCATCAATACCGGGCGGCATTTGCGCGATTATGACGTTTACTGGCTGGAGGAACCGCTCTGGTACGACGACCTGGCGGGGCACGCCAGGCTGGCCCGCAGCATTGAAACGCCGATCGCGCTGGGAGAGCAGCTCTACATGCGCGATAGTTTCCGTGATTTCATCCAGGCCGGGGCGGTCCACTTCGTCCAGGCGGACGCCGTGCGGCTTGCCGGCATCACCGAGTGGTGGCAAGTGGCCGATCTGGCTCTGGCGCACCATTTGCCGGTCGCACCCCATATTGGTGACATGATGCAGGTTCATCTTCATCTGACCATCGCCCATCCGGCGTGCAGCCTGTTGGAGTACATCCCCTGGCTCAGGGGCTGTTTTGAGGAGCCCGCAACCGTAGAAGAGGGCTTCTTCACCGTCCCACAACAGCCCGGCGCGGGGACGACGTTCAAGCCCTCGGCCCTGGAGAAGTATGGCGTGGCCTGAATCACCTGGTCTGTGAGAAATAGCCTGAGAACGGGCCGATGTGTGATGTGATAAATGTCACCCCGAAAGAAGGTAATCTGTCACTATCGCCGGAGGGGCAGTCTCAGTACACTGGGACAACACTGTTTCCAGGCCATTATGCCTGTCCTGAGTCAACCGATGGCCGGGCAGCAGGGCGACTGAGTATTGATTGGGTATACGAGCAACGATCCGGCGGCGCAACGACGGCGCGCTTTCAAGAAGACGACGAGGTCAGGTGTGAACCGCACCCGCTTGCTGATTATAGAGAGCCACGAGGCTGTGCGCCAGGCTCTGGTCGCGCGGTTGGCCACCTCCGACGAGGTGGAGGTCGTGGCCAATACCGGCGACCCGGAGGAGGGACTGCGGCAGGCCCTACTGTTACGCCCGGACGTGATCGTGGTGGAGTTGAAAGGGTCCAATGGTGGGGGGCTGGGCCTGATGCGCCGCCTGGCCGAGGCGGGCCTGATCAGTCGCGTCATCGTTCTGACGTCATACCCTGATGATGAAGAACGCCTCTTCGTATTGCGGGCCGGTGCCCGCCACTATCTCCTCAAAGATCTCGATTCGCAACACTTGATTGAGACCATCCAGGCAGTCAGCCGCGAAGCCCAATTGTGACGGCCTGCAACGCCGTCACCAGCGGTCAGGGCCCGGCCAGCGTCCCATACTGCTCTGGCTACGGCGTTAAATCCTGCACCTTAAAGGTTGACAGGTTCCAACGGACGCTGTATGATTAAGCGGCCTTAACTGTTAAGAAGGATTAACCATGTCCTCGTCGGTAACGTTACCCCAAGCCTTGCGGGCCTGGGCACAGGTATTCATGCGCCGCTCAATGACCGATTTCATGCGCTATGCCCGGGACTCCGGGTTATCCATGCAACAACTCGGTGCCCTCTTTTACCTGTGCCGCAGGGATAGCCGGGGGGTCTCGGATATTGGAGACGACCTGGGCGTGACCAGCGCTGCCGCCAGCCAGATGATCGAACGGCTCGTACAGCAGGGGTTACTGGAAAGGTCTGAAGACCCGCATGACCGCCGCGTCAAGCAAGTCGTCCTCACCGCCAAGGGCAAGGAGTTGATCGAGCGAAGCATGCAGGCGCGCCAGGGCTGGCTCGAAAAGGTCGCCCGGCTGCTTACACCTGAACAGCAGGAGACCATCATCGCCTCCCTGAAGCTGCTGACAGAAATGGCCCAGGCGTTGGATCAGGAAGACTTACTGTCTGAAGATCATGGATTCTTGATGAGGAAGAAACGCTGAGTGCAGCGAAGTATAGAAGTATAACGGAAGTGAGGAGACAACAGTTTGCTTACACCCACACCAATTCCAGCGCGCCCGGCCAGGACGAACGCCGGCCTGGGCAGGGCCATCAGATACTTGTGGAACCATCCACTCATCTCACTCATGCCCTATGGCTTCCTCTTGATCGCCACGCTCTCCCAATTGCTGATCCCCAGCATGGTGAGGAATGTCATAGACGCTATCACGCGGGGGGTCGCCGCCAACTTGCTCGTACCCAGGTTGGACGTCATCCCGCCTTCCCTCCTGCCGACGGTCTTCAGCGCGCTGGGAAGGACGAAAGAGCAGTTGATCGCCGACCAGGCCAACGCCGAACAGATGCTGCTGCGTGCTGGAGCGGCCATCCTGGTTCTGGCGGCGTTGCGTAGCGTATTCGCCTTCCTTCAGGCCTATACCAAGGTCATCAAGGCTTTCACCCGTGAGCAGAGCGAGCAGGCCAAGTTCACCTTGACAAATTTTGAAAGACGTTGTATGCTGTGAGTGAACTTTCACCCGTGAGCAGAGCGAGCAGGCCAAGTTCACCAGCGCCACTGAGTCGCTCATGGACCAGCAGATCAGCGTGGCTCGCCTATTCATGTTTCTCTTTCCACTGATCTTCTTGATCGGCAACCTGGGGCAGGCCCTGGTGCAGTATTTCGGCGGCAAACAGATCATCGAACGCACCCTGACCCTGGGCGAATGGCAGGAGTTCAGCCTGTATCTGGTCTTCCTGATCATGCCGATCACCTTTCTAGGCATGATCATTGCCCAGATGTCGCAGGCGGCGGCCTCGGCTGCGCGCATCTTCGAGATCCTGGACGCGCGGAGCGACGTAACCGATCAGCCTGGCGCCATCCCCTTGCCCCCGGTCAAGGGCGAGGTCAGATTCGAGAACGTCACGTTCCGCTACTTCGGCAGCGGTGAAGCGGTGCTGAAGGACGTGAGCTTCGAGGTTAAGCCTGGCCAGACCGTTGCTCTGCTGGGGGCCACCGGATCAGGCAAGACCACCATCATCAACCTGCTGCCGCGCTTCTACGATCCGACCGAAGGCCGCATCACCATTGATGGCCACGATCTGTGCGATGTGACCCTTGAATCGCTGCGCTCGCAGATCGGCGTTGTGTTGCAGGAGACGACGCTGTTCAGCGGCACCATTCGTGACAACATTGCCTTCGGTAAGCCGGAGGCCAGCATGGACGAGGTGATCGCCGCCGCCCGGGCCGCTGCCGCCCACGACTTCATCATGTCCTTCCCGCAGGGCTACGATACGCCGGTGGGTGAACGCGGCACCACCTTGAGCGGCGGGCAAAAGCAGCGCATCGCCATCGCCCGCGCCTTGCTCCTGGACCCGCGCATCCTGATCCCGGACGAGGCTACATCCAGCGTGGACACCCGCACCGAACGGCTGATCCAGAGGGCGCTCGAGAGGTTGCTCAAGGGACGCACCAGTTTCGTGATTGCCCGCCGCCTGAGCACCATCCGCAATGCCGACCTGGTGCTGGTGATGGATCATGGGCAGATCGTCGAGCGCGGTAAGCACGACGATCTGATGGCGCGCCAGGGCTTCTACTATAACCTGTATATGAGCCAATTCCGCCGCGAGCTTCCGGGCGAAACCGCTCGCCTGCCGGAGATCATCAGCGGCGATGGACGCAAGCGCCCGGTGCCGGTCACGGATAGCGGACGCGGATGAAGCGGATAAAGGCGGATATATGCACAGTATTTTACTTGAAATGCTGGAATGCCCTGTCTGTCACGGGGCATTAAACTGGAAGATCGGCGAACGTCGCGGGGATCGAATTGAGCAGGCCGAGGTCGGCTGCGTGGCCTGTGGCGCACGCTATTCCGTTCGAGAGGGCATCGGCCTTTTTCTTACGCCCGACCTGCCACGCCATGACCTGTGGGAGCAGGCCGAGGGCCAGTTGGCCCGCTACCTGCGTGAGCACCCTGAAGTCGAACACCAACTAATGGGCGCGCCGCTGGAGGCATTAGCTCCCGCCGATCAATTCTTCCGGGCGCTTGTCCTGGAGGAACGGGGAGAGTATGCCCAGGCCAGGGCTGCAGCCGACCTGGCCCGCCCGGGGCTATACACGTCAGAGTACCTGGCCTGTTACGAGAGCCAGATAGATGAGGTCGTCGAGCGCCTTGGGGAGTCGGATGGCCCGATCGTTGATCTGGCTTCGGGGCGCGGCGACCTGGTCGAGGCGTTAGCGCGCAGGCTCAGGCAGCCGATTGTCATGACCGACTTTAGCCCGCGCGTGTTGCGGCGTGACCGGCGCTGGCTGGAGTTCCTCGGCCTGTATGATCAGATCAGCCTGCTGGCATTCGATGCCCGACGCACACCGTTCAAGGACGGCGCAGTCAAGAGGCTGACAACGAATCTGGGCCTGCCCAATATCGAACAACCGGACCGCCTTCTGTCTGAGTTGCGACGGATTGTCTCCGGAACCTTCCTGGCCGTCTCGCACTTCTTTCCCGAAGACGACGAGGCCAATGCGGCGGCGATCCGTCAGGCCGGGCTGTCCACGCTGCTCTACCGGCGGTCGGCGTTGGCACAATTCAGCGCGGCCGGGTGGCAAGTGGAAGTAGCCAATGTATGCACCGGAAGCGCACGTCCCACGCCGGCCGGGGTTATATTGGAAGGGGCAGGCATTGACGCCCTGCCGGTGGCGGAGATGGTGTTAGAGTGGTGCTTGCTGGTGGCTTGCTGAGGACCTGCTACGAATTCTCCTGGCCTCATAGTGTCACTTGTCACCCCTAGAAGATGACAAGTGTTACTACGTGAGATGGCCTGACGAAGCTAATATAGATGTGAAAGGAGGTCTTCGATGCATTACCCCTGGTGGTATGTCCCATTCCTGACGTCACCGCTGCTCATCGCCGTCGTCTCCGTGCTGCATGTGATTGTGTCGCACTATGCGGTCGGGGGCGGGCTGTTCCTGGCAGTTGAAACGCGCTATGCCTACCGCACCCGGAACCGCGACTACCTGGCCTACCTCAAGGAGCATGCCTGGTTCTTCATCCTGGTGACGGTGGTCTACGGCGCAATCACCGGTGTGGGCATCTGGTGGACGATTGGCCTGGCCTCGCCGCTGGCTACCGAGACGTTGATCCACACCTTTGTCTTCGGCTGGGGCATGGAGTACGTATTCTTCGTCCTGGAGATCGCCTCGGCATTCATATTCTACTACTACTGGGGCCGGCTGGACCCCAGAACCCACCAGACCATCGGCTGGATCTACGCCATCTCGGCCTGGATCAGCCTGGTGCTGATCACGGGCATCACCGCCTTCATGCTCAACCCCGGGGCATGGCCGCAAAACCACGATTTCTGGGTGGGCTTCCTCAACCCGCAGTTCGTCCCGCAAGTGCTGGCCCGCACCGGCGGGTCGTTCCTGCTGGCCTCGCTTTACGTGTATCTGCACGCGACTTTCAAGGTGAAGGAGCCGGCGCTGCGCAACCTGATCGAAGCGCGTTCGGCGCGCCCGGCGCTGGCCGGTGCCATCCTGGTCACTGTGGGCGGGTTGGGCTGGTACGTCTTCCTGCCTGAATCGGCCAAGGCTGCCCTGGTCGCCGCCAGCGCGCTCAATGTGTTGATGGTGCTGATCTTTGCCGTCACGGCGGTGGTGTTTGTGATGCTATATCTGGGCCCCTATCGCAACCCCGGCTGGCTGAGCCCGGGCTTCGCCATCCTGTTTTTCACCCTGGGGGTGGCGGCGATCAGCACCGGCGAGTTCGTCCGCGAGGCGGTGCGCAAGCCGTACATCGTGTACAACGTCGTCATGGGCAACCAGGTCCTGCCGCAAGAGGTCCCCAACCTGCGGCAGAACGGTTACCTGGAAGGTGGAACGTGGACGAAGGCGCTGGTGGCGGCGCAGTACCCCCAGGTGATGAATGCGGGGGCGATTGACCAGGCCAGGTTGCTGGCCTTGCCCGAAGCCGATCAGATCAAGCTGGGGGCAGTGCTCTTCCAGTATCATTGTAACGACTGCCACAGCGCCACCGAGGGCTTCTCGGCCGTCGGCCAGATGATGCGCGGCTGGACGCCGGAGATGATCCAGGCGCTGGTCGAGCAGCCGGAGAAGGTCAACTTCTTCATGCCGCCCTGGGCCGGGACCCCGCAAGAGGCTCAGTTGCTGACGAAATACCTGCTCTCGATCCGGCCTCCGCATCCGGCCGGGATGTACTATGGGGATCAGAAATAGGAGGCGATGATGGACCCTACACAATTGCTCGGACCTTCCAGCCCGCTGGGCTATCCGGCCCCCTTCTGGTTCATCGAACTGTTCAAGGTGCTGGGCTTCACACTGCACATGGTGCCGATGAACCTGTGGTATGCGGGGCTGATCCTGGCGGTGCTGCTCCACTGGCGCGGCGGCGAGCACGGCCGGCGCTGGGGCGCTCGCCTGCTCAATCAAATGCCGATTATCGTCGCTTATGGCGTCAACCTGGGCATCGTGCCGCTGCTGTTCACCCAGGTGGCTTACTACCGGGTCTTTTACCCGTCCACTATTCTGATGGCCTGGCCGTGGTTCAGCATCTTCGGCCTGCTCACGCTGGCCTATTACGGCGTGTACATCTACGTCACCGCGTTGCGCCACGATCCACCGCGCCTGACCCCGCTCAGGCGGGCAGCGGGCTGGGCAGCGGCGCTGGTCTTCATCGCCATCGGCTTCCTGTTCGCCAATAACTTCAGCCTGATGACCAATCTGGGTGCCTGGCCAGGGCTATGGCAGCGCACCAGCATGGCCGGTGCCGCCACAGGCACCGCGCTCAACACCGCCGATCCGACGCTGTGGCCGCGCTGGCTGATGATGTTCGGCCTGGCCCTGACGACAACGGCGGCCTATGCGGTCGTTGATACAGGCTTCTTTGCCGGCCCGGAAAGCGATGCCTACAAACGCTGGACCCCCGGCTTCGCGCTCAAGGTGTACACGCTGGGCATCGTCTGGTTTGCTATTGCCGGCACGTGGTATGTGTTTGGGACATGGCAGCCGGAGGTGCGCCAGATGATGTTCAGCGGGCCGCTGCTGATCCTGACCGTATTGACGGCGGTCGGCCCGGGGCTGCCCTGGCTGCTAATTGTGGCGCAGCGTGGGAGCGTGACGCGGGGGCTGGCCTTCGCCACCGGCCTGGCGCAGTTCGGCGTGCTGGCTCTGAATGCCATCAGCCGCCAGATTGTGCAGAATGCGGAACTGGGCCGGTTCCTGGACGTCACGGCTGAGCCGGTCAACCTGCAGTGGAGCCCGCTGATCCTCTTCCTGGTGCTGTTCGTCGCCGGGCTGGGCGTCGTGGCCTGGATGGTGAGCAAGGTCGTGGCGGCCGCCCGGCAGCCGGCCGCCCCCACCGGCTGAGCTGAAAGCGTCGCACGGATTACGGCTACGGGCCTGGCAGGCCTCTTTTTCAGGATGCAGTTCGGGTTGGGGCCGGAACTGCCGCCGGCCAGCATCTTGCGCGCTTGGCGTCTTTTGCGCTAAGATAGGGGGTTCCATCTGAAAGAAGGTGAACGGGTAGCTAATGCAAGGTCAAGTCAGAATAGAGCATCTCACCAAGATTTATCGCGTCCGCCAACGTCAAGGCCTGTTTAAGGCCAAGGAGACACAGGTCGAAGCGCTCAAGGGTATCTCGCTTGAAATTCGGCCCGGCGAGGTCTTTGGCCTGCTCGGCCCCAACGGCGCCGGCAAAACCACGCTGATCAAGATCCTCACCACGCTGCTCTTGCCCACCAGCGGTGAAGCCTGGGTGAACGGCTACCGCTTAAGGCAGGACGACAACCTGATCCGGGCCAGCGTCGGCTGTATGCTGATGGGCGAACGCGGGCTATACTGGAAACTGACCGGCCGCGAGAACCTGGTCTTCTTCGGCGCGCTGTATCACCTGAGCCCGGCCGACCGCGCCCGCCGCGCCGACGAGATCATCGCGCGCCTGGGTCTGGAGGACCTGGCCGACCGCACGGTCGAGACCTACTCCTCCGGCCAGAAGATGAAGCTGGCCTTCGCCAAGGCCCTGATCAACGATGCCCCGCTGCTGATCCTGGACGAACCCACCAATACGCTGGACCTGCCTTCCGCCCGCGAGTTGCGCGCCGTGGTGCGTGAGCTGAATCAGGCCGGAAAGACCGTCATTTACACCACGCACATCATGGCCGAGGCGGAGATGATGTGCGACCGGGTGGCGATCCTTGACCGGGGGGAGGTGCTGGCCCTGGGCACCGTGCCGGAGTTGAAGGCATCGCTGGGCCGGGATGAGGTCATCCGCATCGAGGGCGTCATCTCCTCCAAAGCCAGCCAGGCGGTGCAAAGCCTGCCGGGGGTCACGCGGGCAACACGGGCGGCGGTGGATGGGCGCACCCAGCTCACCGTCGTGGCCCGCGATCAGCGGGCCCTGCTGCCGCGCTTGATCGAGACCCTGACCGCGCACAATGCAGTGGTGCAGAAGATCACCCCAGAGGAAGTCACCCTGGAGGACGTCTTCATTGCCCGCACGGGCCGCACCCTGGCGGACGACACGAGGGTGAAATGACAGCCCCCCTGGCTCGACCGGCCTTCCGGCACATCGTTTGGGCGGCGTTGGCCGAGACGCGGCTGAGGCTGCTGAATATCAGCCGCTATCCCGGCCAGATGCTCATGGAGATCATCATCCCGATCATTTTCGCCGCCATGCCCATGCTGCTGGGCCGGGCCACCGGTGGCGCGAATGCAGCCGCTAACTTCCAGGCCAACACCGGCACGGCCAACTACGTCGCTTATCTGCTGATCGGTGCCAACGTCTTCACCATTGTCAGCACAGCCTTCTGGACCATCGCCTACTGGCTGCGTTTCGAGCAGGAGACCGGCACGCTGGAAGCCATCTATCTGACCCCCACCAGCAGCCTGACCCTGGCCAGCGGCGTGGCACTGTACAGCGCGATGCGGGGCCTGGCCTCCAGCACTCTGGCTTACCTTCTGGGCTGTCTGATTTTTCGGGTCAACCCATTCCAGGGCGACGTGCTGCTGGCGCTGGCCTTTATCTTCGTCGGCCTGATCCCCCTGTACGGCATGGCCTTCTTGTTCGGAGCGCTGGTGCTCAAAGTCAAGGAGTCCAATGCCCTGGTCGGGCTGATGCAGTGGCTGGTCAGTTTCCTGATGGGCATTTTCTTCCCGGTGGCCGTCTTGCCGCCGCTGGTGCGCGTCGTGGCGCTGGCCTTCCCGCCCACCTGGATGGTGAACGGTGCGCGTTCGGCGTTGCTGGGTGTGGGCTACTTCTTCGGGACGTGGTACCGCGATATGGCTGTGCTGTGGGCCTTCCTGCTATTCGCGCCGCTGTTCAGCTTCTGGGTGTTCCAGCGCGTGGAGACGGGTATCCGCCGCAATGAGGGGGTGGGAGAGTTCTGATGGCTGAGTTTTCGCAAGCCCGGGTCTTGACCGGCCCGGCGGCCTGGCTGAGCGCGCTCGTGGCCATGTCGCGCAAAGAGTTGACCATTATGACCCGCTATCCGGTCGAGTTCATCGCCAGCTTCGGCCAGGTCTTTGCGGTCGTGCTCGTGTTCACCCTGGCCGGCTTGATGTTCACCCGGGGCGGTGTTCAGGCGGCCGGGACCAGTTCACCCGTTGCCGGCCTGGTCGTCTACGGCTTCATCCTGTTCATGTTCCTGAGCGACACGCTGTGGACCATCGGCTACAACATCCGGCGCGAGCAGAAGCAGGGCACGCTGGAGCAACTCTACTTGAGCCCGGCCTCCAAGGCTGCCAGCCTGATCTCGCGCGTGACTGTCACCCTGGTCTGGACCGGGCTGTTGTCGGTGACGGCGGGCTGGTTGATGAGCGTAATGATCGGCCGGCTGCCCTTCGCCAACCTGCCGCTGGGCATCTTGATCCTGATCCTGGCCCTGGCGGGGACCTTCGGGGTAGGCTTCGCCTTCGCTGCCCTGACCTTGCGGGTGCGGGAGACGGCCCAGACCCTGGCGAACCTGTTGCAGTTCGCCTTCATGGTGCTGTGCGCGCCGTTCTTCCCCTTCAGTGCGCTGCCATCGTGGATGCAGGCTATTTCTCACCTGATTCCCCTGGCCTATGGTGTGGACGCCTTCCGCTCGACGCTGATGGGCTACCCGCCTGGCTTCCCGGAACTGGCTCCTATCGGCGTGGAGTTGGTCATTGTTATCGCCTTCGGCCTGCTGATGCCCGTCTTCGGGCTGTGGTTCTATCGCTACGAGGAAGACCGTGCCCGGCGCAGGGGGAGTTTGTCGGAGTATTAGTTCGGGTCACCGGTCAATTTGCACTGGCGGCGATTAGCCACTTTCTAACGAATCGGCGCACTGCCTGGGCTGTCTGCAGCGCCTCCCTCGCTTCATCCGGGGTGGGGTCTTCACCTGGATAGCGCACTTGTATGGCATAGGCTGTTAATCGTTGCAGTAAGTCCTGATCTACCGGGATGACGATGCCATGATCACCGGCAAATCCACATCGCTATCGGCGGACGGCGTGCCATAGACGTAGGACCCAAAGAGGATGATCTTCTCAGGCCGCAGTTCGGCGACAAGGCGGCGGACGACATCCTCCAAGATTTCCCGGGTGACCGGGGAGAAACCCGGCGGTTGCACACCAACAGCCAGTTGGGTACCCTCCTTAGGCCAGGGGTCCTCCATAGCCATCACCTATCCTTTCTCTCTCATGCTTCAGTTCTACCCCGGAATCCCAAATGAGGGTAGTCAGGGGGCTGGACATCGTCACCGCTTTCGGACCACTGATCTCCACGCCGGGAGGAGGACCGCGTCCGGCCCAGGGGGGTTGTCTAACTGGTGATATTGAGGCCGTACCGCGCATTATGGTGCCCGAAGGTGGCATCGGCCTCGCCCACCGGGCTCACTGCTCCTATAGATAGCGTGCCCTTACAGCAGTCGCTGTAAGGGCACGCTCATGGCTGCAACAGATGGTCCGCTACTGAACTAGAGAGTGCGCCGGGACTTGCTCTGCTTTAACGCGAATGCGCTGGCGGCTGCCAGGCCCAGCCCGCCTAGGGCCACCAGCCCTAACGTAGCCGGCCCCGCTGTGGAACTGCCGCCTGTGGCCGGCAGCACTGCGGGAACGCCCTTGGCCAGCACCGTGATGTGGCCATTCATGCCCATCTGGTCATGGAGCGCGCAGATAAACTCATATGTGCCTGGCGTGTCGAAGACCAGCGAGTAGGTGCGCGGCCCGGGGATGGGCACCTGTGTCCCCCAGATAAAGCCGGAGTTGAAGTAGTCCTTACCGCTGTAGGTCGTGCTCCCGGCCGGTGCCAGCACCACCGGGTTCAAGACCAGCTTGGGCGGCCCGGCCGGCTGTGGCTCGACCAGGACAAGTTCAGGTTCCTTGGCTCCGGACATGAGCGTCACGGTATGGGGGGTGTCCACATCCGTTTGCGTCCACTCCACGGTATCACCCGCATTGATGGTGAGGTTCATCGGGCTGAAGCGCATCCAGGCCATCGTGCCGTCGCCATAGCCCATCCTGATCTCGTGAATGGTGGTGCCGTTCGGCCCAGGCTTGGTGGACACCTGCTTGAGCCCGGCTTCGGCCGCGGTCGCCGCCTGGGTATCGGCGGCCAGTTGCGCTGCCGCGTCGGCGTCAATCTGGGCCTGGGTCTTGAGATAAGCCGTCCCCGCCGCCTGCACCACGACCGTGCCCTTCATCATGCTGTGGAAGGTGCAGACGTACTGGAAGGTCCCCGGCTGGGTGAAGGTGAGTTTGTATTCTTTGGGGAATTGCGGCCCTG
>CADDZL010000027.1 GCA_902812335.1 Chloroflexota bacterium
TCAGCAATTCGGCCTGGGCCATCAATTCCGCTTTCAACTCGGCGCGGGTGCGTTTCATGGGGCATCTCTCCAGTCATTCGTTTGCCCCTATCTTCCCCCAGATTGCCCCAAAACTGAAATGCACCCTGCCGAAAATTCTAACGCATCTCTCATCAATTGGGTTTACATGATCTCATCTGCGGCGATAATGGCGGCAGCGATATCGCGCATCTTGGCCTGGCGGTTGCGGGCCTGGCGCTGGATGCGCGAAAAGGCCTCCTCTTCGGTCAGGTTCAGCCGCCGCATGAGCACGCCTTTGGCGCGTTCGACGAGCTTGCGCGTCTCCAGGGCCTCGCGCAGGTCCTCGACTTCATGCCGTAGCGACTGGAGTTGCTCGAAATGTGAGAGTGCCAGCCGGATGGCCGGGACCAGATCGCGCTCGTCCACCGGCTTCACCAGATAGTCCATGATGCCTACGCTGGCGGCTTCCTCGATAAACTCGTCATTGGTGTAAGCCGTGAGCAAGATGATCGGCACCGGGGCCTGTTCCAGGATAGCGCGGCTGGCCGCCAGCCCATCCAGGCGGGGCATTTTGATGTCCATGATAACCAGGTCGGGTCGGGCATCCAGGCACAGCCGGATTGCCTCCTCGCCGTCGGTGGCTTCGCCCACCACGCGGTGACCCAACTGGCTCAGTTGCTCTGCCAGGACACCGGCGACGAGCGGTTCATCCTCAGCGATGAGCACCCGTAGTGATCTCATCTTGTTCCTCCTCAAGAGGTATGCGGATGACGGCATCCGTGCCATGCTCGCTCCGCGATAGGCTCAGGCTCCCGCCCAGGCTGCGCTCAACCAGCCCGCGCGCAATAGTGATGCCCAGGCCACGGTCGCGACGGGGGTTGAAATCCTGCGGCAACCCCCGGCCGTCGTCCCGCACGATCACCCGCGCCTGACCTTTGCCGGCCTCTGTCAGCACCCGAATGTGGCCTTGATGGCGTTCCGCCAGGCCATGCCGGAAAGCATTGATGACGAGTTCGTTCACGGCCAGGGCGAGTGACTTGGCCTGTTCGGCCGGAAGGATGACATCCGGCCCTTCGAATGAGAGCAGCGGGTTGCTTTCCCCCAGCAAGACCTCAGGCATCGCCACAGCCACCGCCCGCCGGGCCAGTTCGTGAAAGCCGACCCGTTCGGCAGTGGTACCGGCCAGGACCTCCTGCACTGCCGCCAGGCCCTTGATCCGGTCAATGGCGCGACGGACGTTGTCCTCAAGCGAGTCAGCGTCGTGCTGCATCAAGGCATAGGAGAGAAAGCCGACTGCCATCTGGAGGCTGTTGCGGATGCGATGGCCCATCTCTTGGAGGAGCGCCGACTGGGCGGCTTGCTGTGCCTCGACAACCTGCTGCGCTAATGCGTTCTCGTGCTGCCGGATGCGTTCGAGCAGGTGCGCATTGGTCAGCGCCAACTGCTCAGTACGGCGGGCGGTCTGGATGGCGACAGCGGCGAAATCTGCCAGCCCCTTCAGCACGGCCACGCCCGCCTGGCTGAAGGCGGACCCTTCAGCCTTGTCGGCCAGAATCAGGGCGGCGATGATCTCCTCGCCGGCGCAAAGCGGCAGGCCAAGCAGGGCCATGATCAGGCTGGGCCCGTCGGGACGGGGCAGAGGTATGCTGGTGCGCAGCGGCTTGCGCCGGTGTAGGACAGCATCGAACAGGTCCAGTTGCTGGCGGAGAAGGCCGATGGCGTCACGAACGATCTCATCCAGTTCCGCCTCTGGGGAAGAAGGAGCGGCAATGAGATGAGCCGGCTTGCCATTGTCATCCGGCAAGGCCAGGAGGGCGCAGTGCACCCCCGCCAGGGCGCGAGCCTGCTCAGCGGTCTGGCTCAGGACGGACGGCAGGTCGCGTTCGGCCGCGATGCGCAGCGTGGCCTGATGCAATCTCTCCCAGGACCCCTCGACCTCTCTACCGGCCTCTGCCCTTACTCCCGGCTCAACCTCTCCCCTTCCTCCCTCCCCTAACAGGGGAGGGGAACCGGCAGAGGATGAAGGTAAAGAGGTGACCTCAGTCGAATTGTTGTGCATCTCCCTTATGACCTTGGCTTCATTGCCCATTCTACTCCTCTTGGTGTGGTGGGTCAATCGCCAGCAAGGAGCCAGGCGTATTCCATAGTGGGGGCAAGTTCATTGCCCTGGGCGCAGCCGCCCGGAGATGAAGCTCCGGGCTGAAAGCACCCAGCGCTTTGGGTTACGACTTAGCCCCAGAGGGGCTTCGTTTTTCCCCATGCGGCGTCTGCCCCCAATGCAGTCGGACAGGCCACCATTGCCTGGTGGCAGTGGGTTGCATGTCGTATGCCAGAATGCAGGCATTCAGGCGATGAGGAAAAGGCGTTCGGCGTAGCCCTGGCCAGCGGTCAGATGGGCGGCGTAGGCGCGGACGCGCTGGGCCATCTCAGCCTGGCTGGCGAAGAAGGTGCTGATTTGTGAGGCGTAGCAGGCGATCGCTGCGACCTTGGCGGCGAGGTTGGCCTCGGTCAACGGAACGAGTTGGGTCTGCCAGGGCCCGTTGTTCAGGGCCGCCTGCACTTCCGCCGGCGCTTCGGCGTAGGGATACTCTTCATAGTACGAAAGACCGGTGCGTGCTGGGTGCCAGCGTTCGGCGGCCAGCCGTGCCAGGCGGTGGTCCACATGGCCGCCGACACCCAGGGGAACATAGATGCGGCTCTGAGGCGAGGTGGGCAATGTCGCCAGAACGCGGATCAGTTGGTCCAACAGGCCGGCTACTTCGGTTTCAGTTGGATGAGGCAGGCCGAAGATGGCGTCGCGTGAAGGGTAAAGCGGCATGCCATCCGGGCCGGTGCGGTAGACACAATCGGCGAACGGCAAGTGGAGGGCCGCTGCGCCCAGCAACGCCAGCGCCCGCCGGTCTTCGGCTCGCCGGCCCGCCGCCGGGTCATGGCCCAGCCCCCAACGGCGGTGCAGTTCGGCTACAAAGGGCGAGAGCAGTTCCGGCACCGGCTTGGCTGGCCCCTCACTGAAGAGCGTGGCGACGAGCACCGATTCGCCGGCAGTGACCTGAGCATGAATGCTGCCGCCACAAGACAGGACAGCGTCATCCAGATGGGGCGACAGGTACACGTGGCGGTAAGCGGCCATTGACAGCCTTCCAGGCCGATGTTATACTGAGGTCATCGGAGGAGGGCAACCCATGGGGCTGCCTCTACAGCGTGCGCGGGCCGTTAGCTCAGCCAGGTAGAGCAGGGGCCTTTTAAGCCCTGGGTCGCAGGTTCGAATCCTGCACGGCTCACTCATGACGAAAAGACCTCGCAGGTCTCCTGGGCCTGCGAGGTCTTTACATACCGAGGACCTCTTTGAGCCGGTCGAAGAAGCTTTTGTCTTGCTGGGGGATAACTTCCCGGCCCAGGGTCTTGGCAAGCTCCTGGAACAGCCGGCGCTGCTCGGCGGTGAGCTGGGTGGGGACAGCCACCTGAATGACGACGAGTTGGTCGCCCCGGCCATCGTAGCGCAGGTGGGGAATGCCCCGGCCGCGCAAGCGGAAGATGCGCCCGGTCTGTGTGCCAGCCGGGATAGCGATCTTCTCCGGTCCTTCCAGCGTGGGCACTTCGATCTCGTCGCCCAGAGCTGCCTGAGCGACATTGATCGCCACTTCCACGATGATGTCGTCACCCCGCCGCTTGAAGTAGCGGTGTGGTTGGACGGTGAGGACGACGTACAGGTTGCCCCGCGGGCCGCCATGCAGGCCGGTCTCGCCCTCGCCCGATAGCCGGATTTGGGTGCCGGTGTCCACTCCAGGCGGGATGCGCACAGAGATGCGGCGCGGCACGTGTACCTGCTTGGCGCCACGGCATTCGTGGCAGGGACTGTGCACGACCTCGCCCGTGCCTTGACAGCGCGGACAGGTTGTCACGTTGACGAACGAGCCCAGGATGGATTGCTGCACCCGTCGTACCTCACCGGTACCGTTGCACTGAGGACAACGCACCGGCGAAGTGCCGGGCTCAGCGCCGCTGCCATGGCAGACCGGGCAGGTCTCCAAGCGGGTCAGTTCAATCTCTTTTTCGCAACCGAAGACCGCTTCCTCGAAGGTCAGCGTCAGGTCATAACGCAGGTCTTCGCCCCGGCGCGGCCCACGCCGTGTGGCGGCCCCCCCGCGCATACCGAAGCCGCTGAAGAACTCCTCGAAGATGTCGCTGAAACCACCCAGGTCGCCGAAATCGCTGAAGCCACCCGGCTGACCACCCACGGCGGCATGGCCGAAGCGGTCATAGGCGCTGCGTTTATCCTCGTCGCTCAGCACCTCGTAGGCCTCATTGATCTCCTTGAAACGCTCTTCGGCGCCGGGTTCCTTGTTGCGGTCAGGGTGGTATTGCAGCGCCAGACGCCGGTAAGCCTTCTTGATGTCATCCTGGCTGGCGTTGCGGCTTACGCCCAGAATCTCGTAATAGTCGCGTTTGGTCGGCATGGTTCAGCCATCAGTAGCCAGTAGCCGGACTGACTACTGGCTACTGGTTACTGATTACACCTCGCGGTATTCACCTTCGACAGTACCCTCGTCCTCCGGCGGTGTCCCGCCACCGGGTGGTGGGGTGCCGGGGCTGCCGCCGGCAGTCTCGTACATCGCCTGGCCGATGGCCTGCAGCGCGATATTCAGGTCTTGCGTGGCGCGGCGGATGCGCTCGACGTCCTGGCCGCCGAGGGCACTGCGCAGCGCCTCGATCTTGGCGTTGACGTTGCTCCTGACATGCTCGGGCACACGGTCGCCCTGATCACGCAGCGACTTCTCAGCCACGTAGATGGCCGAGTCCGCTTGGTTGCGGATCTCGATCTCCTCCTTGCGCCGCCGGTCCTCCTCGCGATGGCGTTCGGCCTCCTTGACCATGCGGTCGATCTCTTCTTTCGTCAGGCCGGATGAGGCGGTGATCGTGATCTTTTGCTCGCGGCCGGTAGCCCGGTCCTTGGCCGAGACGTTCAGAATGCCATCGGCGTCAATGTCGAACGTGACCTCGATCTGAGGCACGCCGCGTGGCGCTGGCGGGATGCCGTCGAGGATGAAGCGGCCCAGCGTCTTGTTGTCAGCCGCCATCGGCCGCTCGCCCTGGACGACGTGGATTTCGACCTGAGTCTGGCCATCGGCGGCGGTCGAGAAGATCTGGCTCTTCCTGGTCGGGATGGTGGTGTTGCGCTCGATCAGCGGTGTGGCCACACCGCCTAGCGTCTCAATCGAGAGCGTCAGCGGCGTCACGTCCAGGAGGAGGACATCCTTGACCTCCCCGCCCAACACGCCTGCCTGGATGGCTGCGCCCACTGCCACGACCTCATCGGGGTTGACGCCCTTATGTGGCTCCTTGTTGAAGAGGCGGCGCACTGCTTCCTGCACCGCCGGCATGCGCGTCTGCCCACCGACCAGAACGATTTCGTCAATCTGGCCAGGTTGGAGACCGGCATCGGCCAGCGCCTGGCGCACCGGGCCGAGCGTGCGCTGGACCAGGTCATCGGTTAGTTGCTCCAGCTTGGCGCGCGTCAGCCGCATGCTCAGGTGCTTGGGGCCGGAGGCGTCGGCGGTGATAAAGGGCAGGTTGATCTCGGTCTCCATCACCGTGGAAAGCTCGATTTTGGCTTTCTCGGCGGCCTCCTTGAGTCGCTGCAAGGCCTGGCGGTCCTTGCGCAGATCGATCCCCTGGTCCTTCTTGAACTCGTCAGCCACCCAGTCAATAATGCGCTGGTCAAAGTCGTCGCCACCCAGGAAGGTGTCGCCGTTGGTGGACTTGACCTCAAACACGCCGTCGCCCACGTCGAGGATGGAGATATCGAAGGTGCCGCCGCCCAGGTCATAGACTGCGATGCGCTCGTCCTTCTTCTTGTCCAGGCCGTAAGCCAGGGCCGAGGCGGTGGGCTCATTGATGATGCGCATCACCTCCAGCCCGGCGATCTTGCCGGCGTCTTTGGTCGCCTGGCGCTGGCTGTCGTTGAAGTAGGCCGGGACGGTGATCACAGCCTGGGTCACCTCCTCGCCCAGATAAGCCTCGGCATCGGCCTTGAGCTTGGCCAGGATCATCGCCGAAATCTCTGGGGGCGAATACTCCTTGCCGCCCATGACCACGCGACAGTCTCCGTTGGGCGCTTCGGTGACCTTGTAAGGGACGATCTTGAGCGCTTTCTGCACTTCCGGATCGTTGTACTTGCGGCCCATGAAGCGCTTGATGGAGAAGATCGTGTTCTCCGGATTGATGATCGCCTGGCGGCGGGCGACCTGCCCGACCATGCGCTCACCGGTCTTGGGGTTGACCGCCACGACGGATGGGACCAGGCGGCTGCCCTCCGAACTGGTAATCACCGTCGGCTCGCCGCCCTCCATTACGGCGACAACGGAGTTGGTGGTGCCCAAGTCAATTCCGATTATTTTGCCCATTCTAATACTCCTATATGTTAGCTATAGTTATCCATCATGACGAACGACGGAGGACGGAAGACAGAGGACCGATTGGGCCGCCATACGTCTTCCGTGCCCCGTCGTTATTTGGCTACACGGACTAAGGCGGGTCTGAGGACCCGCTCGCCCAGCATATAGCCCTTCTGAACTACGGCAGCGACCGTGCCCTCAGGGTGGTCACTGCCGGCCTCCTCGCCGATGGCTTCGTGGTAGGTGGGGTCGAAGGGTTTGCCTTCGGCCTCGATGGTTTTGACGCCTTCGGCTTCCAGAATCAGGTTGAGTTTGCGCTGGATCAGCAGGATGCCTTCGACCCAGGTCAGGTCAAGCAGGTGCGGCGGCAGCGTCTGGACCGCGCGGTCGAAGTCGTCCAGCACCGGCAGGAGGCGCATGATCAGGCGGGCATTGGCATTCTCCCGCGCCTCGGCCAGTTCGCGGTCCATGCGCTTCTTGGCGTTAGACAGTTCAGCTCGCGCTCGCTGCCAACCATCGAGATACTCAGCCGCCTGGGCTTTCGCTTTATCCAATTCCTGCCGCAGTGCGGCCGTCTCATCCACTTCCTCCTGCAATGCAGCCTTCTCATCCAGTACGGCCGGGGTCGGCTGCGTTTCCGGCTGTTCGCGCCCATCCGAGGCGCTGGCCTGCTCCACTTCTTTTTCCTGCCCTGTTGTCTCTTGCTCTGTCACCCGATGACACCTCCATGAAGGTTATTCTCCATAGATTTCGTAAACGAGCCCGCTCAAGAGGCCGGCCACGTAGCGCACCGTCGAGATGGCCCGGCCATAAGCCATGCGGGTTGGGCCGAGTACGCCCAGCGCGCCGGTGGCGTAGCCACTGATGCCATAGCGCGCCAGGACGATGCTGCAGGCCCGCAGTGCCTCCCAACGTCCTTCGCCACCGATGAGCACTTGCACGCCGCCTACCGTCGGTCCCAGGGCCTGGGCCAATACATCTTCCAGCAGGCTGCGTTCTTCAAGCACCCTGAACGCCTCGCGCGCGGCCTCGCTCTGAGCAAATTCCGGCTCGGCCAGGATGTTGCTCAGGCCATCACGGTAGAGCGGGCTGTCGGCACGGGCGTCAGCCTGCTGCATCATGGTGATCACGGCCCGGGCAACCTGCTGTTCCAGTGGCGGCAGAGGGATTGACCGCGCCTCAATGTCGGCGGCTGTCAGGTCGGCATACAGCCCGTTCAGGCGGTCGGACACGGCCCGCAGTGTAAGCTGGTCCACAGGCTCATCCAGCGTCAGCATCTGTTCGCGCACATCACCGCCCTGCAAGACCAGGACGAGCAGGACCAAGCGCCCGTGAGTGGGGATCAACTCGACGCGCTTGAAGCGGCTCTTGACGACACGCGGTGCCGTGACGAGCGCGGCGCTATGGACGGTGCGGGCCAGCACCGCCGCCGACAGGCGCATCCACTGCTCCAGGTCCAGGTGGACCTGGTGGAATTGGTGCTGGATCATGCGTCGTTCTTCGGCGGGCAGTTGGACATCGCCGAGCAGCCGTTGCACAAAGTAGCGATAGCCCTCCTCGGTCGGCACCCGGCCTGCCGAGGTATGGGGCTGGCGCAAGAGTCCGTATTCCTCCAGTGTAGCGAGTTCATTGCGCACGGTCGCCGTGCTGACGTCCAGGCCGTAGCCCTCGACCAGTGCCTTAGAACTGACCGGAACGGTGCTCCGGATAAACTCGCGCACGACCAATCCCAGGATCAGTTGCTGGCGTTCGCTTAGCTCGATCATCGGCGTCTCCAGGCGTTAGCACTCTCATGCCGAGAGTGCTAACGCGCCGGGAACAATGATAGCATTGAACAAACGCGTTGTCAAGCACCTGACGGTCCTAGCCTGCGCCGAGGAGGATGTGCCGCAGCGTCGCCTCGCTGGCCGGGGTCGTGACCGCGATGACTTCGTCTCCGGCGGCGAGGGCCGTCTCGCCATAAGGGACGATGGCGCTGCCGTCACGGATGACCAGGGCCAGGATGGCATCGTCGGGGATGCCCAGGTCGCGCACCCGGCGGCCGGCGGCCGGTGAACTCGCCGGGATAACGACCTGGACGAATTCGATGCCGACGCTACGCAGATTCAGCAGGTGGACCAGCGACTGCTGCGGGATCTGCTCCTCGATCTGCGCCCGGATGAGTTCGGTGCTGCTGACCGTGGCATCAATGCCGAGCTTTCTGAAGATGGTTTCGTTCTTCGGGTTGTTGATGCGGGCAATCGCGCGCGGCACACCGAACTTGCGCTTGGCCATCTGGCACACGACCAGGTTGTCCTCATCGTCGCCGGTCACGGCGACGACCAGGTTGGCCCGGCTGATGCCGGCTTCGGCCATGACCGCGGCCTCACAGCCATCGCCCTGCCAGACGCTGCCGGCCCCCAGTTCGTCGGCCAGACGGACACACTTGGCCGGGTCCTTCTCGATGATCAGGACCTCGTGCCCATCGGCCACGAGGCTCTTGGCCAGGTAATAGCCGACCTTGCCACCGCCCACAAGCACGATATACATAGTGGTCTTCAGCCCCCTTTATCCAGCAGGGCCTTGATCGCGTTCGCGCCCAGGACTGTAGGCGAGACCGTCGTCAGGCCGAAGGTTTGATACGTTTCCTGGCGGATGGGGTCGTAAACGCGACAGATGACGCGGGGGACCCCGAATATCTCTTTGGCGACCTGGGCCGCCATGACGTTGGTGTTGTCGCCGTTGGTGACGGCAATAAAAGCGTCGGCTGATTCGATGCCGGCCCGGCGCAGTACATCTTCGTCAATACCGGTGCCCAGAACCGTCTCGCCGGCGAAATCGGCGCCGAGCCGCCGGAACGATTCAGGCTTCATGTCAATAACGGTCACCTGGTGGCCCTCAGCGACGAGCACACGCGCCAGATAGGAGCCGACACGGCCACAGCCCAGGATGATGATCTTCACGGTGCTCATTCCTCCTGAGCCGGCTCGACCTGGACGCCTTGAGCGGCGATCCAGGCCAGGGCGGCCTCAATTGACTCCGGCTGGCCCCCCAGTTCCACCACCAGCCAGCCTTGATCGCGGGTGGCGTTCGCCAGGCGGATGTTGGTCACAATATCGAAGCGCTTGATCACCTCGTAGATAATCGGCTTCTCCAGCAACTGAGGCGGATAAGTCAGCTTGACGCGGCGCATGGTTAACATAGAAACCTCCCTAACGGCAGTGGTCAGTCGTCGGTCACTGACCGCTGACCACTGGAATAGGTGCTTTCGCGACGATGACCTCGCAGGGTGCGCGGCGGATCACCTCCTGGGTGGTGCGACCGATCTGGTCGGAGCCGGGGCGCCGTTTGACGCCCAGGCCCATGACAATGGCGTCGGCGTCCTCCTCACGTGCCGCCTGGAGGATGCCATCGGCGGCCAACCGGTTGCGCAGCACCCGCGTGCGCACCGGCAAGCCGTGCTGCATGACAATGAACTTGGCCGTCTCCAGGGTCTCGCGGGCCTGCTCTTCCATGCGCGGCAGGGCTGCATTCAGGTCCAGGCTGAAGGGCACTTCGATCACGTGCACCAGGATGATCTCGGCCTTCTGCGCCTGGCCCAGTCGGCAGGCCAGTTCGACGGCCCGTTCTGAAGCCATCGCGCCGACCGTCGGTACCAGGATGCGATTGAGGGCCGAGACGGATTGGCGGACCCGGACGACCTCGTGTGGGACCACCGGCGGGACGTGGAACATCCAGACGAAGAGGCCGGTCATGGAGCCGACGAAGAGTAGCGCCAGGAGAATGCCGATTGGATGGAGTATGACCCGGGTGGTTACGTCGGGGTCCACCATTTCACGTCCTCTGCCTGGGCAGGCCCTGGCCGGTGGCCTGGCGCAAAAGGCGATAGCGGCTCCAGCCGAGAGCCAGCCGGTATAGACCGAAGGCGATGAAAGCCACCCCGACCAGGATGGCCTGAAACGAGAAAGCGATCAGCAGGGTGCGGTAGAGGATCACCGCGCCCAGCGGGATCATGATAGCACCCAGGGCCAGCCGGGCCACATCCTGGGCGGTCAATTGCTGTGGTGGGGGCAATGGTCTGCCAGGCATGGTCCTCACGGCTCCCTTGCGGTGGGCGCGGGCTTGCCACCGTTCTGCCGGTCCCGCCGCGCCAGCGCCGCCTTGTACTGCTCGAGCAGTTCGTACTCCTGGGCGGATGTCAGGACGTCAATCTGTTCCTGCTCCCAGTTGTGAGGGACGTTCCCCAGCAGGGGATAGCCGCTTCTGCGCCGGTACCAGAAGTAGTAGACGCAACACAATAGCACCCAGGCCGGCCCGGCGATCCGGCCGATCTGGTGGGTCAGAATCACCTCGAACAGGATCAGGCTGACGCCAAATGTGCCAATGACGCCCAGCACGGGGAACTCGACCTGGCGGCCCTTCCAGGTGATGACGCGGTTAAGCGGCACCTTGTAGGGGCGTGGCGAATAGGGATCGGCGAAGCGCAGCTTGATCAGCGAGATGAACACGAGCGTATAGCCCAGGGTAGCGCCGAAGGCGTACATATTGGCCAGTGTGTCGAGGGCGCTGGGTGTCAGGAAGCTGAGCAGGGCCTCCAGCGCGCCCATGCCCCCGAAGACGACGATGGTACGGATCGGTGTGTGGAAACGCGGGTGGACCTTGTCCAGCCACCTGGTCACCAGGTGGAGCTGGCTCATCGAGAAGGTGAGGCGGCTAGAGCCCATTACGCCCGTGTTGGCCGAGATGAAGAGGATGGTCGCGCCCAGGACAGCCGCAAAGGGGCCGGCGACCACGCCCAGGAAAGGAATGGCCTGCGCCAGCCGGGCAACCGGATCGGCCTGGTTGAGCTGGAACTCCTGCCAGGTCAGGATACCCAGGCCGACTGTCGAGAAGCTGACGGCGAAGATGAACACGGTGAAGATGAGGGCGATAGACGTGCGCGGGATGACCGTGGCCGGGCGGCGGGTCTCCTGAGCTGCCTGGGAGATGCTTTCCAGGCCCACGAAGGAGATGATGGCGAGCGAGCTGCCGTACATGAACTGCTGTAAGGTGGGGAACTCCTGGGTCCACTGGCGAATCAGGAGTTGAGGGTTCCAGGCCAGGATGAAGCCAAAGACGACGACCGACATCTCCAGCAGGATATCTACCAGGCCGATGACCTCGTTTACACGCGACGACTCGCGGATGCCGCGGATGTTGAGCCAGATGAGAATGCTGATCAGCGTCATCGTCTCGAGCAGCCAGACCCAGTGGATTTCACGGAAGGGGCCGAGGGAGACGGTCAGGTCGCGCAGGTTGATACCAAAGATGAGCGGGGAGAAGAAGTTAATGTAGCCGGCTGAGGCAGTGGCGAACAGGGCAATGTCAATCGTATAGTCGAGGAGCAGGGCTGCGCCGGCGACGAAGCCCCAGAAATCGCCCAGGCCACGCAACGTAAAGTAGTGGCCGCCGCCAGCAACAGGATAGGTGGAGGCCAACTCGGTGTAGGCCAGGCCGATCATGATATAGACCAGGCCGGCCAGGGCGAAGGCTAAGGGTGCGCCACCCTGGCTGGCGCCGATCACCAGTCCGAGCGCGACGTAGATATCGGCGCCGACATCGGCGTAGCCCCAGGTATACGAGCCCCAGGTGGTGACATCGCGGCGCAACTCAACGCGCTGAGCGGTGAGCGCGGCTTCGCCACCTGCCATTCAGTTAGCTCCCCACTCCATCAGCAATCGCACTACCGGGCATCGGGTGAGAACTTTCCAGTAAGATGATTCTAAAGGCAAGTGGCAAAGCTGTCAAATGAGGTCTGAGGTGGCCCACTACTCTGATTCCGGCCACATGGACGGTCGTCGTCATCCCCTTTACCAGCAACCTGGCGATGCAGAAGCTGCCCATATGTGTCTTCGTGGCGGCCGGCGAGGGCGGCTTACGCCAGGATTCAGTCGCCATCTGCCACCAGATCCGCACTCTGGACAAAAAGGGACTGCTGGACCATTGGGGCAGCCTGCCGGACGAACGCCTGGCCGAGATCGAGCGTGCCGTGCTGCGTACTTTGGGGATCGTGGTGAAGGCATGATATAATCGCCTTGCCATATGATTGGCCACAGAGGCACGGAGGATTTTGGATCACGAAAGGCGCGAAACAGCGCGACTGCCAGCAGGCGTCCCGTGAGGGAAAACCACGAAAGCCTTTCGTGCCTTTCGTGCCCTTTCGCGTCCTTCGTGATCCAGAACTCCGTGGCTAACTCCATGATCGGAGGGAGGGCACGATGTCTCCGCAACCCATCAGCGAGAACACGCTCTTCTACGGCGATAACCTGCGATTTTGCGCGAATATATCGCCGACGAGAGCATTGAGGTGATCTATCGCGCTGAGGTGAAGATGCTGCCTCACTACGGCACCTTCAAGCAGGCGCAGAAGGTGCGGGAGACCGGCCCGGAGCAGGCGGAGCTCGAGCTATGGCAGGATTTACCGTGTAAGTCCTGCTATTGAGCGACTTTCGGCGCACGGCGCGCAATGAGTTGCTCGACACTCTCCCGTAGCTCAGGGTGGATGCTGTCGGCCAGTTGTTGGCTCAGTGTGCCCAGCATCTCGGCGATATCGCTCGTCTCCAGACCGGCTATCTTGCCTTCCTCAATCACCGCGGCGAAGTGAATGCGGGCCTCCCGGATCATCCGCCCAAATACGCCGGATTCATCCCCGCGCTCGCCCAGAGCCAGAGCCAGAAGATATAAGTCGCGCGCGCCATCCAGGCGCTCAGTCAGGTAATCCCTGGTGCTTAGCCCGGTCGTTTTCCATTGTTTTGCCATGATACTCCTCCTGTGTTTGGCCTGTTCAAAGCGCTATGCCGCTATGCCCTACGCGGCGCTCCCTTTACCTTTCGTCCCGCAGCTCGGGTATGTCCTGCGGGAAAGTGATTATAGCCTGTCAGGGCGACTATGGAAAGTCACCGCCGGCCTTAGCCTGCCGGCCCCAGCACGGCCGCCATTTCGGCCAGTTGGGCGGCGTGGACGACGGCCAGGACCTCATCAGCCGGTTGTAACACGGTATCACCGCGTGGGATGATGAGCTGGCCTTTGCGGATGATGGCGGCGAACACGCACTCGTCCGGCAGGCTGAGATCGCGCAGGGCCTTACCTACCACCAGCGACGCCGGGTGCACTTTCTCCTCCACCAGCGAGTACTGCCCCTTGCGCAGCTTGAGCAGGGTCATCATGTCGCCCAACGACATCTCCTCGGCGATCAGATGCGCCATCAGATCAGCCTGATTCAGGGCCACGTCCACCCCCATCTCCGGGTTGAATAACCAGGCGTTCTTGGGGTTATTCACCCGGGCAATGGTGCGCGGCACGTTGAACTCAAAGCGGGCCAGGGTGGTGATGACCAGGTTGGCTTCGTCATCGCCGGTGACTGCCGCCAGCACCTGGGCACGGTTGATCCCGGCAGTTTCCAGCACACCTGGCGAACTGCCGTCACCGGCCACCACGGCATCCTGGGGAAGTTCTTGCTTCAGGCGTTCCAGGACCGGTGGCCGGTCCTCAACGATCTTGACTTCATAGCCCTCGTTTAACAGTAGCGCAGCCAACTGTGAGCCGGTTTTGCCGCCGCCTACAATGATCACGAACATCGTACCTCCATATATCACTTCTCTCCCTGTCGGGGAAGGGGGTCAGGTGCCTCCACCCAGGCCCAATAGCATCTCGACGCGGTCCATGGCCGAGGACAGAACTGCCAGGTAGATCATGTCGCCGGCGCGGAATTCGGTGCCCAAGAGCGGGATGCGGGCCCGGCCCTCGCGGTTGATGACCACCACGCCGATCTCGCCGGGCACAGTAATGTCCCTCACCTGCCGCCCCACCAGTCGGGGCGGCGCTTCAACCGCGATGAGCGAGACCTCGCCGTGGCCGAAGCTTAGCACAGTGTCCAGTTCGGCATGGGTGAGCAGTTCATAAATGCGGCCTGCGCCCCAGGTGGTTGAGGAGATGGTGATCAGCCCCAGCCGCCGATAGATCTCTGCCCGCCGGGGGTCATACAGGCGCGCGACCACCTTGGGCACGTGGAAGATATTGCGCGCGATGCGGGCAGCGATGATGTTGACGTTATCCGATGAACTGGTGGCGGCAAAGGCATCGGCCTGCTCGATCCCGGCCTCCAGCAGGACATGCCGGTCGAAGCCAATGCCTTTGACCGTCCGGCCTTTGAAGTGCGGACCCAGGCGGGCGAGTGCAGCCGCGTCCTTGTCAATCACGACGACATCATGGCCCTCGTCGGCCATCAGCCGGGACACCTGTTCTCCGACACGACCGCAGCCCATAATGATGACTCTCATGTCGCAGCGGCTCCTTTAAGGCTCTCTTTGCGCCTGGCCAGGCGCTTGCGCAGCCAATCCAGCCCATATAGGGCGGGAGCATACAAGGCCAACCCGGCCCAATACACGGGCGGTAGCGGCGAGTGCTCGAATACCATCGCCAACGGGCGAATGTAAACCATGGCGAGAATCAGCATGATCTCAACGGCGATCCCCAGAAGCAGGAGGCGATTGCTCAACCATCCCAGCCGATGAACTCTCTCTTTCTCCGTCCGGCAGGCGAAGGCGTTGCCGATCTGCGCGGTCACCACGCCGGCATGGAAGACGGTTGTTGCCAGAACGTACACCTGACCCTGCGGCAGCCCCAGACGATGCACAAAGGGCAGCAGATCGAGGCGTGGGAGATGCAAGAAATCTGCCTGTCCCAGCAGATAGTATACGCCAAAGAAGCCGATATAGCATAAGGCCGCCTCGATGCCTCCCAACCAGACCATGGCGCGGGTGAGCAGGCGGGTGTCAATTAGGGGCTGGGTCCGCCGGCGCGGCGGGCGCTGCATCACGCCCGGTTCGGGTTTCTCCGTGCCCAATGCCAGAGCCGGCAGCAGATCGGTGCCGAGGTCAATCGCCAGGATCTGCGGCACCCTGAGGGCGAGGGGGATCCTGAATAGCGCCGTGGCAATGAAGGGGACGATCTCCGGCACATTGCTGGCGAAGATGTAGGTGACGAACTTGCGCAGGTTGTCATAGACGGCGCGCCCTTCTTCTATGGCGCTTACGATGGCGGCGAAGTTGTCATTGGTGAGGATGACATCGGCCGCTTCTTTGGCGACATCGCTGCCGGCCAACCCCATGGCGATGCCGATGTCGGCCTTGCGTAAGGCAGGCGCGTCGTTGACGCCATCGCCGGTGACGGCGACGACCTCGCCCCGGGCCTGAAAGGCGGCGACCAGGCGCAGTTTATGCTCAGGCGCCATGCGGGCAAAGATGACTTCCTCGTCGAGTGCGGCCTGCAAGTCGCTATCGCTCATCTGCTCGATCTCACTGCCGGTGATAATGCGCGGACGCGCGCTGGTCAGCATTCCGATGCGCCGTGCCACCGACTCGGCCGTCAGGCCGTAGTCGCCGGTGACCATCACCATGCGGATACCGGCCTCGCGCAGGGCTTTCATGGCCACCGCCACTTCGGGGCGAGGCGGGTCCAGCATGGCAAGCAGGCCGAGAAACGTCAGGCCCTGCTCGACGCTCTCGGGTGTGTAAGAGCCTGTGCGTGACGGCAGTTCGCGGCGGGCCAGCGCCAGCACCCGCAAGGCATTGCGGGCGTAATCGTCGTTGGCGGCCAGGATTTCGCTGCGGGTAGCTTCATCCAGCGGGCGAACTGTGCCGTGCTGCAGGATGTGGGTGCAGAGAGAGAGGACTTCCTTAGGCGCTCCCTTGACGAAGGCGATCTCCCCCCGTCGTTGATTGCGGTGGATCGTGCTCATGCGCTTGCGGCGCGCGTCGAAGGGCAGTTCATGGATGCGGGGGTAGGCCAGGTTCAGTTGGCTCTCGTCTATCCCCCCCTTCAAGGCCACGACCCGCAAAGCAGCCTCGGTTGCATCACCCAGAGAGGTCCAATAGGGATGCCCCGGCGAAGGCGGGTTGAGGCGCGAATTGTTGCACAGCGTGGCCGCCGTGAGCAGAGCTTCCAGGTCGGCGGCGAGGTCCTCACTCCCTTCGCCCTCTCTCTCCGGGCTTGGGGAGAGGGGGTTGGGGGTGAGGGTAAATTCCCCTTCGGGCTGGTAGCCTACGCCGGAGACGTTCAGGCGTCGCCCTCCCACCCACACCTCACGGACGGTCATCTGATTCTCGGTCAGCGTGCCGCTCTTGTCGGTGCAGATGACCGAAGTGGTGCCCAGGGATTCGATAATCGCGAGTCTCTTGACAAGTACGCCGCGTTGGGCCAGGCGCTGCACCGCTATCGCCAGCGCGAGGGTAATGGTCGGGCGCAGTCCTTCGGGGACGGCAGCGACGATGACGCCCAGGGCGAAGATAAAGGCGTCGAATGGCGGCATGCCCACGTCGAGAATGCCGACCAGGAAGACGATCATGCCCAGGCCCAGGGCAAACAGCGAGATGATCCTTGTGACGCGCCGCATCTCCTGCTGTAGCAAGCTCGGTTCTTCCCTGACGGCCTGCGTCAGGTTGGCGATGCGCCCGAACTGGGTGAGCAGGCCGGTGGCGTAAACTACAGCGCGGCCCGTGCCCGAAACCACGGATGTGCCGGCGAAGACCAGGTTGGGGCGTTCGAGCTCGGTCAGCCCTTCGCGCAGCGAGGCCTCAGCCGACTTGCGCAAGGGGATGGCTTCGCCGGTGAGAGTCGCATGGTTCGTGCGCAAGCCGTACTCCTCGATCACCCGTGCGTCAGCCGGGATGTTATCCCCCTCGGCTAGCAGTAGCACATCGCCGGGGACGACCTCGCTGGCCGGGATTCTGACTTCGACGCCGGCGCGGATCACGCGCGCATAGGCCGGCAGCAGGCGTTCGAGCACGGCCATGGCTCGCCCGGCGCGGTACTCCTGCCAGAACGAGAAGCCGGCATTGACGAGGACGACGATCCAGATGACGATACCCAGCACCGGCCGGCCGCCCAGAAATGCCAATCCGCCCGCGGCCCACAGGAGCAAGGCCATCAGGTGGGTCATATGGCCGATGAGTCTACGGATCAGGGCGATGCGCGCATCGCCCCGTCTGCCCACCGGCGGTGCCAGGGTATTAGGCCCGTAGAGAGCCAGACGTGCTTCCGCCTCCTCGGCTGTCAGGCCATCCGGTGAGGTTTCCAGGGCCTTGAAGACTTCCGAGACGCGTAGGGCGTACAGAGGCTCCATGTCAGCAGGCAGTCAGCGGTATGCAGGGAGGGAGGATACCCCAGCGTAAACGGTGTGGCTTGAGCACGGCCCGCGAGCTACGGCGTTGACGTTGGGGTCCCCGATGACCAAGAAGTTGCGGTCTTAAGTTCTCAAGTGTCATGATAGCCGCCCTACCGGCTACTGTCGGCTGCTTTGTCAGCCTGAGCAAATCGCAGAACCGTCACCCTGAGTGCAACGCAGGGTCTCCTGCATGCGAAGCAGAGATGCTGAACAGAGTGAAGCATGACAAAGGCGGGATCTACTGAGACTGCCTATCACCGTGCGGCTCCGATGTGGGCGCTTCGTTGGTCTCGTCAGGCCGTCCGTTGGGCTGTGGCTGCGGCCCGGGGGCCTGGCTGCTTTCCTCGGATTGGCGATCAAGCGGTGGCTCAGGCAACTGCTCGCCGCCGGTTGTTGTGCCGGGCTGCCCGTCAGGCTGCGGCTCAGGCCTCGGCCGGTCCTCAGGTGCGGGTGCCTGGCTGGCTTCACCGGCTGCGAGCTCCAGCACGGCTGTCCCCTGGGGCCGGTCATCGTGCGGCAGCTCAGGCACGGCGCTTTTCGCGGGCTGCTCGATGGGGACGGGCGTGGGGACCGCCTCGGCCGGCGGCTGGCCGCTGCTGCTTGCGGGTTGCTCCTCCTCCAGGTATGGTGCCAGGAAGGAGGGTGCCTCGGGATGGTCCACGTGGAGGGCATCGTCGTAGTCGCCGGCAGGGATCGGGCGTTCGTAGCGGATGGGCCGGCGTATGCCAAAGAGCTCAAAGAAATGCGCGATGTTCACGAGGAGATGGTAGCGGTATTCTTGCATTCTGAGCGATTGCCACTCGACAATCGAGGCCATCGCGCCCCGCACACGCGCTTTCTCGCGCACGATGCGGTGAATCTGTTTGGGCTCACGGTAGCCGAGCGGTGAAAGCAGCAACAGGTGAGCGGAGATGAACAGGGTGCTGAACGAGATCAACCGCACCCAACCGCCTTCTTCCCATTTCCCCACAATCTGTCCGACAAATACAGTCCCGGCCAGCAAGGCAGCAAAGGTGGCTCCGGCGGCCCCCCAGGCGCGACGGCGACCCGTGTAAGTTTTCAAGATGTGCTGCCGGATGGCAAGCCCCATGACCCCAATAGGCAGAAAGACGCCCACACCGTAATAAGGGGCGGCCAACGTGGTCTCCCCACGCACGAGGAGCATGATCAGTACGGCGACAATAAAGGCGGCTGTGACCGAACGCGTGAACGTGCCGCGCGGGTCACGATAGACGATGATCTCAGGGATCTCGCCGATGGCCACGTCGCGCCACTCGGTGGCCTGGGCATCCTGGAAGGCCGTCATCGAGGCGGCGGCCAGCAGGCCGACAGCCAGGATTTGATAGGCCCAGTACAGGATGACGCCGTCGGGGATCTGAGAGAAGCCGATGAAGGCCAGGTTGCCGACGAGGGTGCGCCCCAGCGTTCCATCGAAGACGTCGAAACGGATCGAGAAGATGGTGAGGAACAGCGTCGTCAGCCCACCATAAAACAAGAATGAGGTCTGAACGAGGCGCCCGATACCCGATTTGCCGCTATAGAACTCCCACAGTCGCTTCAGGCGGGGGAGACGTTCCTTGCCCCACTTCACAATCCCGGCATCTTCGTCAATCACAAACTGGATGCCATTCGACATGGCTTCCAGCCCGGTCAGGGCGACCATGCCCTTCATAGAGGCGGTGAGCAGATGCAGGATGGCCTGATGGAGCGGGACAGGCTGAGGCACTTCTGTGGGTGGGACCGGCGGAAGACCCTTGAAGTGGGCAATAATTAACCCGATCGCCATGATCAGGGTCAGCATGGCGAAGATAGCCAATCCAGTAAATACGACCTGGGCCGATTCACCCCGGCCCCGGATGGTGAGATACCAGGTGACTGCGGCTAAGCCCGCGCCGATGAGGAAGTGCCATACCCAGTTGGTCCCATAGGCGTTCAGGATCGAGAGCAATTGGTCACCGCCGGATAGCGCCGAGACGACGATGGTGAGGACGTAGTCTTCGAGCAGGGTTACAGCCACGATCAGGCTCATCGTAGGGAACAGGTAGCGCATCGAGGCCGTGTATGACCCGCCGCCCTCGTTGAAGATGCCCAGCGAGTAGATGTAAAGCGCGCCGAAGACGAAGTTGGCGAGCGCGATGACGGCAACGGGGATATAGGCGTATTTCTGCAAGCCGTAGGGGTGCAGAGCACTCATCATCTCGCCTGTGCCATAGAAGAACGAGGTGAAATAGTCCACGCCGAAAAGGGCCAGAGCCGCCAGCAGGCCGATCTGCCCGGCGCCGTGAACGTGGGCATGTTCCTGCTTCTCACGCGGCGCAGTTTTATAAGCCAGGAAGACGATCAATAGCAAAAGGATAATAGAGAACATGTTGAATTGTTTAGCGGGACTTTGCGGACGTGTCGAAAGCCTGCTCCAGGGCTTTGAGTTCGGCCAGGAGATGCTTGCGGGTGGAGGGGCTCAGGCGTGTGTCCTGGGCCACTTTGGCCTGCTCTTCGCGAGCCGCGCGCACGACGAAGGCCGGCACAAACATGATTCGCCCAGCAGGGATGACCTGGAAGTCGTGTGTTTTCATTTCGAGTGCTTGATCATCGAAGTAGGGCAGGCTCAGGCTGAGACCACGGTTCAGGTCTCTGGCTGCCGCCCGCCGTCGGATGGTGTGGATGATCTCGCCGGTCTCGTAGCGCGCCAGGGCGCGACCCTGGTTAACGAGTTGTCCCAGCATGCCGTAGCGTTTACGCTGATAGTCCTCGTCGGCGACGATGTAAGGCGCCAGCGAGACCGCCTTGTGCAGAACGGCTACGAAGAGTTGCATCGAGGCCAGATGGGCCTCGGCCTCGTTGATCGAGTTCACCAACAGGTGGCCTTCATCGTCAAAGGCGACCCACTGCGGCATGTAGAACCGCCGCGCAGCCGGGACATAGGGAACGACCAGTTCTCCCCGCTCAGCCTCAAGTTGCCCCTCTTCGGTAACGACATCCGTGGCAGCGGTGAGGGCCGAGGCCGGTTCGGGTTCGCCGCCCACCGGAATGGTGGGGATCTCTTCGCCCTCGGCCGCGATGTAGGTGACAGAGCGGCCGGTCGGCAGCATGTGATGCACCATATGCACCGCAGTGGCGTAGCGGATGAGGCCCGCGCTGACAGCGACGGCACGATGGTCTGATTGCTCAAGTTCGGCCAGCCGCTGGCGCAGGGCTGCGCCCAGGTCCGTGCCAATCAGGCGATCGATCAGGCCGCCGGCCAGTTGCTCTCGAAATTCGGTGGGGACGGAGACAGGCCGGCCCTCGCCATCTGCCGGGACCTCGATCACGACCTTATCAGGCAGCGTGAAGCGGGCCTGCGGCAGGTGCTGGACGACCGCCTCGGCAAGCTGGCGCGCCTGACCCTCCAGAAAGCGCTGCACCATCGGCGGCTGAGCCTGAAACAGCGTTCGCCGGGTTTCATACTCTTGCTGCAGGTGGCTGGCCGGGCTCTCAGGAGCACTTGCTGGAGAGAGGGCAGCCAAATTCCGCGCGCCCTCACGTGGTTTACTGGTCATAATGCGCTTGGTTCGCTCAACAGTTCCATATGCCGTTATAGAGCCTCAGTAGATCACAGGTCTGTCAGGCTGAGCCATGTCCTGAGGCATAGCCGAAGGAGCAGCGAAGCATCCCCGGCATGCGGACAGGAGACGCTTCACTGCGCTCAGAGTGACCCTGCTGCGATCGACTGAGCCAATCTAACGGGCATAATTCTAACCGCTTTGAGACCTTCTGTCAATGCTTCAACTCCTCCACTGATTTCAGCCCAGCGTATTCCATACCGCCAGCTTCTTCTGCGTTCGGGCGATGACCTCGTCGGTGAACTCGGTCGTCGTGGCATGGCCGCCCACGTCGGGGGTTGCGATGCCATCGTACACCGCCTCCAAGCACGCCTCGTATAGCGCGCGGCTGGCGCGGTCGGCGCGCTCGTCGCCGAAGTAGGTCAGGAGCGCTGCCCCTGCCAGGATCATCGCCATGGGGTTGGCGACGTTCTTGCCGAACAGCGTGGGCGCGGTGCCGTGGGGGGCCTCGGCCATGACCGTCTTCACCTGGTAAGCGTCATCCAGCGCCAGGACCAGGGACTCGGCGCCCGCGATAGAGCCGAATAACCCTAACACCAGATCGCTCATGCAATCGCCATCGCGGTTGAGGGTGGGGATGACCATAGCATCACCGGTCGTCTTTAGAAGCAGGGCATAGGTGGCGTCAATGAGCTGGGGCTCATAGCGTACATCGGGATAGCGGGCCGCGGCCCGGTCCAATTCCTCTTTGAACAGCCCCTCGTATATGGGGCTGACGGTGAATTTGGGGCCGCCGAAGACCTTGGCGTGGGTCTTGCGCGCATATTGGAAGGCGAACTCGGCCACAGCCCGGCAGGTGCGCCGGCTGATCTTCTCGGTGCGAAAGGCGACCTCGTCCCCATCCACGTTCTCGCGCCACTCACGGGCGTTATAGGCATCATCCACCGCCATGCGCACGATGGCGATGGGGGCATAGACGCCACCGACCGGGCGCACGCCGGGGATACGCCGGCCCACACGCAGGATGACCTGAGCGCCGATGGCCTGGCGCAGGATAGCGTTAGGGCTGCCCACATCATCGGCTGCTTCTGGCGTGATCGTCGCAGCCTTCAGCCCCAGACCGCGGGGCACGCCACGCTTAAGCGCCTCGGCCGCCTGGTAGACGATCTGATTCCGTGTCGCCCGCCGCTTCTCCAGGCTCAGATCAAAGAATTGGAAGGTGATCGGGAAGCCGATCACGGCGGGGGCAAGGGTGCGCAGCGCCTCGCCGAGTAACTCCTGGCCGGTCTGGTCACCCTGCAGGACAACGACCGTGGGATCGGGCATAGGCACCTCCAGACCTCATTATAGACTGGCTCCCCGGAGGTGCAATAGGGGAAACGCAAACGAGCCATCGCCGGCCGGGAGGCGATGGCTCGTCCGAAATCCGCCGAGCCTGAGCTTAAATGTTCCGCACGATATTGCTGAACACGTTGCCGATGGCGGGACCCAGCAGCGCGAGGATGACGATGACCACCACAGCCACCAGAACCAGGATCAACGCATACTCGACGAGCCCCTGCCCCTCTTCACGCGGTAAGTATAGCATCGCTGATGACCTCCTTCGAACTACCGAATCTAAATATTCTGCACGATGTTGCTGAACACGTTGCCGATGGCCGGGCCGAGCAGAGCCAGAATGACAATGACTACGACAGCCACCAGAACCAAGATCAGCGCATACTCAACGAGCCCCTGTCCCTCTTCACGCGGCAAATATAGCATGGCCAATTCCACCTCCCTTCGCTTAGTTACTGCCATTCTAGCCAGGATCGGCTTTGCGGCCAATAGGACCTATCTCCTACCGGGATTCGATAGCACTACTTGCGCCCTATCGCAGGGACCTCCTTCCCATTGTATCAATGTGCCGTTCTGTTATACTGAGCACGGTAAGGGCTGAAGCAAGCTGCTTCGCCCAGCTAGATTCCGGCGCTGCTGGGGCCGGTGGTCGGCGGATTCGGACGGCATTGGCAGAGGAGTGTGCTGGGCTCACAAACGAGGACGGGTGAAACACCGATCAAGGGCCTGATACCAGCAGTGGGTCGGATGGGCCGGGGACATGTCCCCGGCCCGTTTTTTGGGTCTATCTATTGACATTTGCCCCATTTGCGTTATGATACGTTCTGGGCATCAGCCTAGACCAATGAGGAGAACCGTCTATGAATGCCGAATGTCCAGAATGCGAGACCGAGATCCCGCTCGCGCCAGACACCGAACTGTGGGATCTGGTCGAGTGCCCGAATTGCGGGGCTCATCTTGAGGTGATTGACCTCGAGCCGCCCGAACTGGATTATGCTCTCGAGGAAGAGGAATTGGAGGAAGAGGACGAAGACGAAGAGTGGCTGGATGAGGAGGAAGAGGGATTCTGAGCTCTGGACGCCGGAGGAACATAAAGCCCCTTGTCGGATGACAAGGGGCTTTATGTTCCTCCGGCGTCCAGAGC
>CADDZL010000028.1 GCA_902812335.1 Chloroflexota bacterium
CCTACGACCCCAACCGCCTGGATGAGGTCTTCGACGACCTGCGCGCCGGTCACCCAGGGCCAGATCGGCAACGCGCTGCAAGTCGAGGTCGAGCGTCAGACGCACGTCGCGCCCCTGTTGCTGGCGGTGCAGCCAGGCTTGCCATTGCGCCTGCCAGAAATCGGTCGGCGTCCCGCGCAGGATGGTATCGTAGGTCGCTTCGACAGCGAGCGTGCCGTAGCGCAGGCTGTAGTAGCCCGTGACCGGCGCGGCCTGGGGGTAGGGATAGTGGCGCACGAACGTCGTGCCGGCACCGGGCCGCGCGGCAGATGGCAGGCTCTCGGCCAGCACGTTGCCGTGACGGTCAAGGATGCGGCCACGCTGGATGCGCAGTTCAGCCACGACCAGCCTGGGGTTGTCGTCGCGGGCGGCCAGCGCCGGGGCCCGAACCAGTCCCCAGTACACGAGCCCAGCCGCGACCATGCCGAAGCCGATAAGCATGAGCGCAGTGAGCTGCTGCAAGTTACGCTGCATCGCCCGATACCTGAATAAGCAAGCCGATCATGATAAAGCTGACCAGAAGCGAGCTCCCGCCGTAGCTCAGGAAAGGCAGCGTCACACCCGTCAGCGGGATCAAGCGCGCATTGCCACCCATGATGATGAGCGTCTGGGCGCCGAGGACAAGCGCGAGGCCACCGGCCAGGAGCATTCGGAAGGTGCCATGCGCCAGCGTGGCGGCACGCGCGGCGCGGGCGACCAGGACGGCGAAGCCGGCGATGAGCGCCAGCGTGCCCGCCAGACCGAACTCCTCGGCGACAGCAGCGAAAATGAAGTCGCTGTGAACAACCGGGACGAAGGTTGGTGTGCCCAGTCCGAGCCCCTGACCCAGTAGTCCACCGGCGGCGATGGCGTAGAGCGATTGGGCGATCTGGAAGGCGCGGCTGCGCGCCTCCGGCCATGGATTCCACCAGGCATCCACCCGCAATTGGACGACGTCGAATAGGCGGTAGCCGATGGCGCCGCCGATCAGCAGCAGGGCAATGCCGGCGACCAGGTAGCGCGCCTGGCCACTGGCCAGATAGAGCATGCCCAGGAAGACGATGAAAAACAGCGAGGCTGCGCCCAGGTCGTGTTGTGAGATGAGCAAGATGACCGACAGGCCCCACATTACTAAGAGGGGGGCCAGGTAGGGGACGGAAGACGGAAGGCGAAGGACGGAGGTCTTCCGTCCCGCTTCCTCCGTTCTCGGTGCTCCATCGGCTTGATCCAATAACAGTTCGCGCTTGTCGTGCAGATAGCTCGCCAGGAAAACGATCAGGAGCAACTTAAGGATCTCGGAGGGCTGAAAGTAGATGCCGCCCAGGCTGAGCCAGAGCCTGGGTCCCTCTCCCAACGGGTTGACGCCCAAGACGAGCGTCGCTGCCAGCAGCAGCAGGCCGGCGGTCAACCAGGTGTAGCGGAAGCGCCGCAGCCAGCGCAGGTTACGGGGCAGGAGGACGACGAGCAGCAGGCCAAGCGTGCTCACAACCATCCAGGTCAGTTGGTGGATGAGCAGCGAGGGCGCTAACCGGTCCAGCAGGACCAGCCCCCAGCCGGTGAACGTGCCGGCGATGGGAAGCAGCACCGGGTCGTGGATGGGCCGGAAGCGGCTCAAGGCCAGGTAGATCAGAAGCATACAGGCCGCCCAAACGGGCAGAATGGCCACATCACCGGCCTGGACCACACCGCGCGCACCGGTGAGGGTGAGGATGCCCAGGGCGATGAATAGCCCCCCTAAGGCCAGAAGCACGGCCTCCTGGCGGCGGACGCGTTCTGCCTGGCTCTCGAGGTATGGCGGCAGGCGTGCAGGCTTCGCCAGTAGCGTGACCAGCGCGGCCACAGCTTAGCTCGCCGGCGGCAGATAGCGCCCGATCAGTGGCGCCAGTTCGTGCCGCTTCGCATCGGGGATAAGCTGGGGTGCAGTGATGATGGCGTCGGCGAGCGCATGGCCGCAGGCACACGTCCGCTCTTTGCCCGCCAGGTCCTTAACCAGATACGCCAGGGCTTGCTGGGCGATAGCGGTATTCTGGTTGAGTGTACGGACGACCATTTCGACGGTCACGGGCTCCTCGCTCTCGTGCCAGACGTCGTAGTCAGTGACGTGGGCCATCACGGCATAGCACATCTCGGCCTCACGGGCGAGAAAGGCTTCGGGACTGGCGGTCATGCCGATCAAGTCGAGGCCCCAACGGCGGAAGATATGCGACTCCCCTCTGGTGCTGAAGCGGGGGCCTTCGATGGTGAGGAAGGTGCCGCCCTGGTGGACGGTGGCCCCGGTCTGGCGTAGTGCCTGGAGCAGGTCACCGCTCAGGTCCGGGCAGAAGGGGTCAGCCACGCTGACGTGGGCCACGAGGCCATCGCCGAAGAAGGTATAGGCGCGCTTCCCCTTGGTATAGTCAAAGAGCTGGTCAGGCACAACCATATGGCCGGGGGCGTAGTCCTCGCGCAGGCTGCCGCAGGCGCTGACGGAGATCACGCGCTCGATGCCCAGGGTCTTCAGTGCAAACAGGTTGGCCCGGTAGTTGACTTCACTGGGCATGATGAAGTGCCCGCGACCATGCCGGGCGACAAAGGCCACCGGCACACCCGCCAGCCTGCCGATCACAATTGCGTCGCTGGGTGAGCCGTAAGGCGTGTCGATCACCCGTTCTTCAATGTCAGTCAGGCCGGCCATCTGGTACAGGCCGGACCCGCCGATAATGCCGATCTTGATAGATTCCATAGCTACATGACACCTTTAACCAGCCCGCCGTCCACCTGGAGCGTCACGCCGTTGACGTAGCTGGCAGCGGGCGAGGCCAGGAAGACGATGGCGTTGGCGATCTCTTCAGGCCGGCCCATGCGGCCCAAAGGGATGAGCGTGGTGATGGCCTGGGTGACCCGCTCCACGGTGGTGCCTTCTCGGATGGCGCGGTCGCGCAACAATTGGGCTACCCGATCCGTGTTTGTCCAGCCGGGGCAGACTGAGTTCACCCGGATGTTGTCCTTGCCCAGTTCATTAGCCAGGGTCTTGGTCAGGCCGATGACGGCCAGGCGCACCGAGTTGGATAGGACCAGGTTCTGCTCCGGCTGTTTGACCGTGAATGAGGTCATCGTGACGATGCTGCCGCCCCCCTGGCGGCGCATGTAGGGCAGCGCGGCATAGCACAGCCGCACGGTGCTCATCAGGTTGAGCTGAACAGCCTCCTCCCAGTCTTCCGGCTTGAGTTCCAGGAAAGGCGCGGGCGGGGGGCCACCGGCATTGGTCACCAGGATGTCTATGCGCCCGTACTCGGAGGTCACGTCTTCGATCAGGCCGTTGACGCTCTCCGGGATGGTGACATCGCAGGTCAGGGCCAGCACCTCGACGCCGGTGGCGTCGCGGATCTCGCGGGCGGCGTTGCGTAGGGCATCCTGACCGCGCGCCGAGATCGCCACCCTGGCCCCCTCGCGGGCAAAAGCCAGGGCCACTGCTTTACCCAGCCCCTTGCTGGAGCCGGTCACGACCGCTACTTTGTCGCGCAGACCTAGGTCCATAATTTCTCCTCTACACGCAGGTCATGGATATCTGCAACGATGTGATACTGTTGTTGCCAATCTAGATAGTAGACCGCCACTTATCGGCGCTCCTCGAGAACCATCTGCGAAAGTGGCTTACCCTTAACCTGGATTGGGGCGCGGTCTCCCTGCGGTAAGGAGGAAGAAGGCGCCTTGATTCCCCTGAGCAAGGTGGATTCAAGCAATCTTTGCTTGAACAGGTCTTCCGATGGCGGCTGTTTAGAGTTCTTATGCCTGGGTGATAGCGGCCTTATTTCCACCACGAGGCCCTCGGCAAGATGCATGCCTTCAGGTAGCATCACCGCGTTTCCTTTAACTACACCGTAGTAGACCGACATTATATCCTCCTCCTCAGCACAGCCATCATTCAAGTTCCACCTTGAGTTGGACACGGCCAATGGAGATGACATCACCGGCGCTGACGACGACCGCCTCGGTGATGGCAGTGCCATTGAGCAGAGTCCCATTGCGGCTGCCCAGGTCTTCCAGCCACCACTGGCTGCCCCGGAAACTGAGCAGGGCGTGCTCGCCAGAGGCGTAGTTATCGGGCAAAGCGACTGTATTGGTTGGTGCGCGACCGAGCGATGTGACCGGCTGAAGCGGAAGGGCTGTGCCTTCCGGCAGGCCGGTGCCATCCGCCGAAAGAACGATGAGCCGCCCAAAGCTGCGATGTCGGGCGGCTGATTCGGCTGCCGCAGCCTTCAGGTCGCGCCAGATAACGACGAACAGCCCGATCAGAAACGCATATAAGCCAGCCGCCAGGGCTAGCCGCAACACCAGCAGGGCAGTATCTCTATCCAATCGTCCGACTGTGCACCGTTGCGTGGAGCGAGGGGCATTCTACCCCCGTTTAGCTAACGCGCTCGACGCATATCCTATTGTAACACGGCCTGTCGGCAAGGACAAACATCGGCAGGCAGAAGTCCGACGGCTGACGGCTGGTTATTGGGTGAGCGTATCCTGGCTGAGTGATGGCGGCGTGGCCGGTGGTTCGTCCTCAACATAGATCATCTGTACACCGGCCAGGGCGATGACGTCGCCGGATTGGAGCAGGCATTCGCGGGTTGGCACGCCATTGACCGTGGTGCCACCCTTGCTGCCCAGGTCGTAGAGAACATAGTGACCGTAGCGCCAGCGCAACTGGGCGTGTTGGCGCGACACGCGGGTGTCATCGAGAACGATGTCGTTGTCGAGCCGACGGCCCAGCGTGACGACGGCTTTGGTCAGGGGGATGTTGCGCCGTCCGCCGACGATGAGCCAGGCCGGGCGGGGATTCGCCTGGGGAGGGGGCACCTGGCGTTCCAGGGCCTGAGTGTGGAAGTGACTGTCCGGCTCTCCCGCATGGGGCCGGGCGACCACGCTTAATCGTGTCACTGCCGGGTCGGGCTGCACCGTGACCCTGGGCGGCCCGGCCAGGACGAATCCGCTCTGGCGGGCCAGCTCCATGACCTGCTGCGCCAGGGTCGTCTCGACCTCAGCGCGGTGTTCGGCTATAACCGCGTAGTCAATCGGATGCAGGCCAACGACGAAGGACGAAGGACAGAGAACGGAAGGCTGGCCTTCATCGCCCGTCTCCCCTCCTTCGCCGCTTGTGACGCTGTCTTCCATAGCCCGGGCAAGCTGCACCACGATTTCGCGGGGGTGTAACTGGCCGACGAATAGCCGGGTAAGCGAGCCCTCGACCAGCCGCTCAGCCAGCTCCTCAAAGCGATTCAGCTTCATCGGAGTGCGATTATAACACCCTTGCTATCCGATCCCAAATGTGGTTAAATACACTTATTCATTAAGGAGGTCCAATGTCAGGCAGGCAGATCAGGCTAACCACGCTGGCATCGTGCGCGGGTTGAGCATCCAAGATGGGTCCGGCGGACCTGGCGCAGGTTCTGCAGCCACTTAAGATGCTCTGGCAGGCCCAACAATATCCTGACCTGCTGGTCGGCCTGAACGCGGCCGATGACGCGGCCGTGTATCGGCTCAATGACGAGCAGGCAGTCATCGCGACGACCGACTTCTTCCCGCCGGTCGTGGACGATGCTTATCAGTTCGGCGCAATTGCGGCGGCGAATGCGATGAGCGACGTCTACGCCATGGGGGGTGAAGTCCTGTTTGCCATCAATCTGGTGGGCTTCCCTGAGGACCTGGACCGGAGCATCTTGAGCGAGATCCTGCGCGGCGGTGCGGAGAAGGTGGCCGAGGCTGGGGGTGTCGTTGCTGGCGGGCATACCGTCACCGACCATGAGCCGAAGTACGGCCTGGCCGTCATTGGGATGGTCCATCCGATGCGGGTGCTGACCAAGGGCGGTGCGCAGCCGGGCGATGTCCTGATCCTGACCAAGCCGCTGGGGATCGGAGTGGTTACTACAGCGCTTAAGCGCGAGCGGGCCGAGCCTGCGGACGTGGATGCGGCCATCGCCAGCATGATGCGGCTCAACCGCGCCGTGGCGCAGGTGGCCCAGGCGGTGGGCGTGCACGCTGCCACCGACGTCACCGGCTTCGGCCTGCTGGGCCATGCCGTTGAGTGTGCACTCTTGAGCGGGGTGCGTTTCCAGTTGCGCCTGGCGGCGATCCCCTTCCTGCCGGGCGCCCGCCGCTACAGCCAGATGCGCATGTACGCTGGTGGCCTGGGGCGCAATCGCGATTACTTCAGCCAATGGGTGACATTTGCCCCGGAGATTGAAGCTGTCGATCGGGCGCTCCTGTTTGATCCGCAGACATCAGGGGGGTTATTGCTGGCATTGGCACCAGACCGCGCCCAAGCCTTCCAGGCTGCCTGTGCTGAGCGCGGGCAAGAGAGCTGGATCGTCGGGGCGGTGATCCCCGGCGCAGGTATTGAGGTCCTTGCACAGTGAGCTCCGAGCCGTCGTTTGAAGAGATCGAGCATACGGCCGACTGGGCTATCCGTGTTCGCGGGGTGACCCTGGCAGACCTGTTCGTCAACGCGGCGCAGGCGATGTACAGCCTGATAGTAGACCTGTCAGCCCTGCCACTCACCGAGCAGCGCATCATCCGGCTGGAAGGGGTGAGCATCGAGGGGATGCTTGTCGCGTGGCTGAACGAGTTGCTGTATCTCACGGAGATGCAGCATCTGGCGTTTGGCCGCTTTCGCATTGAAACCCTGGACGAACCCGGTGACCTGGCACAGGGCGGCAGCGGTCGGCTGGTAGCGTGGGCCGAGGGCGGCGAGGTCAGGGAGTTGCGCAAGTACATTAAGGCGGCCACGTACTCTGGCCTGACCGTGCGGCGCGAAGCTGGAAACTATGTGGTTGAGATCGTGTTCGATGTGTAGGGGGGTGTCATGACGACGCAGACGACGATTCACAAGAAAGACTTCCATAGGGTAGGGGAACTGATCTGGGAGCTTCCCAAAACCTTCCGTGCTGACATGCGCGTGCCGGTGCGCATTTACGCGGATGACGAATTGATCGAGGACGCGCTAGGTGATAAGTCGGTCGAGCAGGCGGTGAACGCGGCCACCCTGCCCGGGCTGGTGCGTTACGTCATCGTCATGCCTGATGTCCACCAGGGCTACGGCTTTCCTATCGGGGGCGTGGCGGCCACGGACATCCGGGATGGCGTGATCTCGCCCGGAAGTATAGGTTACGATATAAATTGCGGTGTCAGGCTGTTGGGTACACATATGATGCGAGACGAGATCGCTCCCTACCTGGCGGACCTGGCGACCAGCCTGTACAAGAACTGTCCTAGCGGGGTGGGGGTTGAAGGCCATGTCCCGCTGAGCAAGGCGGAACTGGACAAGGTGTTGGTTGAAGGGGCGCACTGGGCGCTGGAGCGGGGTTACGCGCGGCCGGAGGACCTGCAACATACCGAGGAGTTCGGCCGTATGCCCGGTGCCGATCCGGCCAGGGCGACGCCCAAAGCCAAAGAGCGGGGCAAGGACCAGGTCGGCACGCTGGGTGCAGGCAACCATTTCATCGAGGTGGATGAGGTCGTTGAGGTCTACGACGAGGCCGCAGCCGAGCGCATGGGTCTGCGCCAGGGGCAGATCTGCGTGCAGATCCACTGTGGCTCACGGGGCTTTGGCCATCAGATTTGCACTGACTATTTGGAGCGCTTCGAACGCGTCATCCACAAGTACGGCATTCGTTTGCCGGATAAGGAGCTGATGTGCGCGCCATTCGACTCGCCGGAAGGGCAGGACTACTTCCGCGCGATGGCCTGCGCGGCGAACTTCGCCTTTGCCAACCGACAGGTGCTCCTCTACCATATCCGCCGCAGCTTCGAAGAGACTTTTAAAGGCAAGATCGGCAGGACCGAGCAGGGCGTCCCGGTCTGGGATGTGTTCCAGGTTTACGACATCGCCCATAATATGGGCAAGGTCGAGGAGCATCGCGTCAACGGGGAGTTGGTGCGCGTGTGTGTGCATCGTAAGGGGGCAACACGGGCTTTCGGCCCGGGCGCGCCTGGCCTGCCGGATGACTACAAGGACATGGGCCAGCCCGTGCTGATCCCGGGTTCGATGGGCACGGCCTCGTTCGTGCTGCTGGGCACGGCCGGCAGCATGGAGCAATCGTTCGGTTCGACCTGCCATGGCGCGGGGCGGGTAATGAGCCGCTCCAGGGCCAAGCGGGAGGTGCGCGGGGACGTGCTCAAGCAGGAATTGCAGGCGCGCGGCATCCAGGTGCGAGCCGGATCGATGCCGGGGCTGGCCGAGGAGGCGCCGGTGGCCTACAAGGACGTGGACCGTGTGGTGGACGTGGTGCACCGGGCCGGGATCGCCAAGAAGGTGGTCAAGCTGGCGCCAATAGCGGTGGTTAAGGGGTAAAGCCGGTAAGCTTATGAAAAGAGGGTCCCGTCATGATTTCAGTCGGGCTCAGTAGATCACAGGTCTGTCATGCTGAGCACAGCGAAGCATCTCTTCTGTGATCTACTGAGCCTAGAACAGGCCCCAGGCAGCGGCAGCGCCTTCCTCCATCATGCTTGGGTCCCACATCTCCGGGCTGACCTCGATTTTCGTGGGCACACCAGCCACGGCCTGAGCCGTTTGACGCGTCTGCTCAATCAAGGCGGGACCATAGGGACAGAAGGGCGTCGTCAGGATCATCGTTAGCGTAACGTGATCCGGCTGTAGATCCAGGTCACGGATCAGGCCGAGTTCGACGATGTTCAGCCCGATCTCCGGGTCCTCGACCTCACGCAGTGCCTCGACGATCTCCCACTCTTTGGTTCCTTCGACGGGTTTATAGGCCATGTCGCTATCTCTCTCTATGATTTCAACTCTATCGTGAACGAACAGCAAGGATCGCCGTTGAGCACACAGGTATCCTTCTCGACAGCGGCTTCAAGCATGTTGCTGATCAGCGACTGGTCGAACCGGCATACTTCCGGGTGGTGTTGGCCGACGTGGAAATATGGGCAATTGTACTCGGTCAGACGGTAGCCTCGTTCAGCCCGCTCCCACTGAGCCATGAAGCCTTCTTCGCCCAGAAGCTCGACCAGTGCTGCCATACGGTCTTCTATGGGCAGGCCGATCAGCCGCTGTCGGTACTCCTCAGCCATATCTTGCGCCATGCGGGTGAAGATCATCTCGATGACTTCCGGCGACACACTGGCCTTGAGTTCCTCGAGCAGCCGGTCCGTCAGGCGCAGGTACTTGTGCGGGAAGATCTCCTCGCCGGCCTCGGTCAACAGATAGACCAGTGCCGGGCGGCCGACCGAGCGGCGCACGGTCTCAGATCGGACCAGCCCCTGGGCCAGCAGGGCGTTCAGGTGATGACGCACTGTCATCGGTGCCACGCCCAGGTACTCGGCCAGGTCGGCGATAGTCGCCGGGCCGCGCTCTTTCAGACGGCGCAGAATCAACTGTCGGCTGTTTTCCATACGTAGACCCAAGTGCGAGTGAACGCTAATCCAGACGGAGTATACTACGATTTTGCCCGTCTGTCAATAGTTATGATTTTTATCTTACTTATTGACTTCTGTTGGGAAGCATGGTATAATCTGCATGCATCGGAGTGTTGCGGTTATAGAGGCCAACATTCATTTAGGGAGGAATAACAGCGCATGGGCTCAGCTTTGGAGATTCGAAACCTCCACGTGAGCGTTGAAGACAAACCGATTCTCAAGGGCGTCAACCTGGTCGTCAAACAGGGGGAGATCCACGCCCTAATGGGCCCGAATGGTTCGGGCAAGAGCACCCTGGCCTATACCCTGATAGGGCATCCCAGTTACCGCGTAGATGCCGGCCAGGTCATTTTCAAGGGCGTTGACCTGTTGGAGCTGAAGCCGGACGAACGTTCTCGCCTGGGCCTGTTCCTGGCTTTTCAATATCCTGTCACCGTCCCGGGCGTGTCGGTGGCCAATTTCCTGCGCACTGCCATCAACGCGCGACGCAAGGCTGTCGATCCGGAGGACAAAGGTATCCCTATTCCCGAGTTCCGCAAGTTGCTTAAGGAGAAGATGGCCTTGCTCCAGATGGACCCGTCGTTCGCCGGTCGCTATCTTAATGACGGCTTCTCCGGCGGCGAGAAGAAGCGTGCCGAGATCCTGCAATTGGCTGTTCTCAAGCCCGAGATCGCCGTCCTGGATGAAACCGACTCGGGCCTCGATATTGATGCCCTGCGCACCGTCGCTGAGGGGGTCCAGGCCCTTATCGGCCCTGAGCTGGGTGTTTTGGTCATCACCCACTACCAGCGCATCTTGAACTACATCAAGCCTGATGTCGTCCACGTCATGTTCCAGGGCCGTATCGTGGAGACTGGGGGCAGTGACTTGGCCCTGGAACTCGAAGAGAGAGGCTATGATTGGATCCGGGTCCGGCATCAAGCCGAACTCGAGGAGGTGTGAAGGAGGTCTCATGGCTAATAGAGCAGTAATTGACATCAATGCAGGTTACGAGAAGAAGTACGGTTTCCGCGATCGCGAAGACTATGTTTTCAAGTCGCGCAAAGGCCTCAATCGCGAGATCGTAGAGGAGCTCTCGTATATCAAAGGCGAGCCCGAGTGGATGCGCCAGTTCCGCCTCAAAGCTCTGGACATCTTCTTCAAGAAGCCTATGCCTGCCTGGGGGGGTGACCTGTCGGGGATTGACTTCGACGACATCTACTACTACATCAAGCCCTCGGCCCGCACTGGCGACCAGTGGGAAGATGTGCCGGAGTATATCAAGAACACCTTTGATAAGCTGGGCATCCCCGAGGCCGAGCGCAAGTTCCTGGCGGGCGTTGGCGCTCAGTATGAGTCCGAAGTCGTCTACCACAATGTACGCAAGGACCTGGAGGCCAAAGGGGTCATCTTCCTCAGCACCGACGACGCCGTTCAGCAGCAGCCGGATCTGGTCAAGCGCTATTTCGGCACGATCATCCCACCGGCCGATAACAAGTTCGCGGCGCTCAACTCGGCCGTCTGGTCGGGCGGCTCCTTCATCTATGTACCGCCGGGGGTGCATGTGGAGATGCCCCTCCAGGCCTACTTCCGCATCAACGCCCAGAACATGGGTCAGTTCGAGCGCACTCTCATCATTGTAGATGAGGGCGCCTACGTACACTATGTAGAGGGGTGCACCGCACCGATCTACTCCAGCGATAGCCTGCACTCGGCGGTCGTGGAGATCATCGTCAAGCGCGGCGCCCGCTGTCGCTACACGACCATCCAGAACTGGTCCACCAACGTGTACAACCTGGTGACCAAGCGGGCGGCGGCATATGGTGATGCAACGATGGAATGGGTTGACGGAAATTTGGGTAGCAAGCTCACCATGAAGTACCCCTCCGTCTACCTGATGGAGCCGGGGGCGAAAGGCGAGGTCCTCTCGATTGCCTTCGCCGGGCCTGGGCAGCACCAGGATGCTGGCGGCAAGGTGGTGCATGGTGCCCCCCATACCAGCTCGCGCATCATTTCGAAATCCATCAGCAAGGGGGGGGGCCGCACCAGCTACCGTGGCCTGCTCAAGGTCTATAAGGGTGCTGAGGGCTCCAAGTCGCACGTGGTCTGTGATGCGCTCCTGCTCGACCCGCAGTCGCGCTCAGATACCTATCCGGTGATCGAGATTGATGAGGACAACGTCACCATCGGCCACGAAGCTACCGTCAGCAAGGTGTCTGACGAGCAACTCTTCTATCTGATGAGTCGTGGACTGACGGAGCCGGAGGCAGCTACGATGATCGTTAGCGGCTTTATCGAGCCGTTAGTCAAGGAACTGCCCATGGAGTACGCTATTGAAATGAACCGGCTGATTCAGTTGCAGATGGAAGGGTCCATCGGCTAACGACAGTGGGCGGTAGGCAGTGGACGGTGGACAGTCTGATCGCTGGCTACCGATGACGGGGGCGGAGCCGGTTTGGCCCTGCCCCCTTTCCCTGCCGACTACTGCCCGCTGATGATTACCTGCTACTGTCAGGAGGAATTCCATTGGCTGGACTTGTGAAGACAGACACTTTCCTGTCTACTACCCACCCCGCGTTGCCCACGGCTTTCTCTCGGGCGAGGCTTGAGGAGCTATCAGCTCGTGAACATGAGCCTGGCTGGATGCTGGAGCGGCGGCTGGCGGCGTGGGACATCTTCGAGCACACGCCCTGGCCGACGGTCAAAGACGAGGATTGGCGGCGCACCGACATCCGCCCTCTCAAGATTGCCGAGATTGTGCCCTATGCTCCACGGGGAGTTGGGGTAGGGACCGGGGATGGGAGCGAGACCGACGCGCACGCTGTTCTCCCTGCTGAACTCCTCACTGAACTGGCCGATGCCGAGCAGGGTGGGCTGCTTGTGCAGATCAATTCCGATCCGGGTGTGCGCCAACTGAAGGATGAGCTTGCCCGGCAAGGCGTCGTATTCACCGATATGGCTACTGCCGTGCGCGAATACGGCGAACTGGTGCGTGAGCACTTCATGACGCGCGCGGTCACGCCCGACCGGGGTAAGTTCGCTGCGCTGCATGGTGCCTTCTGGCAGGGGGGGACATTTGTGTATGTGCCGCGCGGTGTCGAGGTAGTCCTGCCGTTGCACAGCATTCTCTGGGCAGACCAGCCGGGCATAGGCACGTTCGCGCACACGCTGGTCGTCCTGGGTGAGCGGGCGGCGTTGACGTTCGTGCAGGAGGTTGCCTCGCCCACCTGGGCCGATCAGCAGGGTTTGCATGTCGGTGCCACCGAGTTGTTTGTCGGGCCGGCTGCTCACCTGACCTATGTATCGCTCCAGTCCTGGGGGCGGCACGTCTTTAACTTCACCCACGAGCGGGCACGGCTGGAACGCGATGCCACGCTCGATTGGGTCGTCGGCGCTATGGGCAGCCGATTGACCAAGTCGTACATGGACATCGAGCTCGATGGCCAGGGTTCGACCGCGCGCATGTCGGGTCTATTCTTCACCGACGATGACCAGCATCTGGACCACGACACGCAGCAGAACCACAATGCGCCCCACACAACCAGTGACCTGCTGTTCAAGGGTGCGCTTAAGGACCGCTCACGTTCGGTGTGGCAGGGCATGATCCGCGTCGCGCCGGGGGCGCAGCGGACGGATGGCTATCAGGCCAACCGCAACCTGGTGCTCAGCCCGGGCGCTCGCGCCGATTCGATCCCCGGCCTGGAGATCATGGCCGACGATGTGCGCTGCACCCACGGCTCCACCGTTGGCCAGATCGACGAGGAGCAGGTCTTTTACCTGATGAGCCGGGGCATTCACCGGCCCGAAGCCGAACGGCTGATCGTGGAAGGCTTCTTCCTGGAGGTATTGGAACGTATTCCATTTGAAAGCTTGAGGGCGCGACTGGGGCGCGAAATCGCCCGGAAACTGGGGTTTGGGATGTAAGGAAAAGGAGGTAGCCATGAACGATAAAGGCTATGCCCACCCAGAGGCCCTGGTCACGACCGCCTGGGTGGCAGACCACTGGCAGGACCCCGGTGTCCGCATTGTCGAGTCGGACGAGGACATCCTGCTGTATGAACAGGGGCATATCCCCGGTTCAGTCAAGATTGACTGGGTCGGCGACTTGAATGATCAGGTGCGGCGTGACTATCTGGACCGCGCCGGATTCGAGCGGCTGATGTCTGAGAAGGGCATCAGCAATGATACCACCGTCATCTTCTACGGTGACAAGAACAACTGGTGGGCCTGTTACGCCTTCTGGGTCTTCCAACTCTTCGGCCACACCAGAGCCAAAGTTATGGATGGCGGGCGGCAAAAGTGGATCGAGGAGGGGCGTCCCCTCACCAAAGAAGTTCCGAGCTATCCCCGCACGGAATATCACGCACCGGAGCGCGCTGACTACAAGATCCGCGCCTTCCGCGACCAGGTGTTCCAGCATGTGCTGAACAAGCAGCCGCTGGTGGATGTGCGATCGCCGGCGGAGTACACCGGCGAACTGCTACATATAGAGAACTATCCGCAGGAAGGGGCGCTGCGAGGTGGGCATATCCCCGGTGCACGCAACATCCCCTGGAGCCGGGCCGCCAACCCCGACGGCACCTTTAAGACAGCCGATGAGTTGCGGGCGATTTATGAAAAGGAGCAGGGGCTGAGGCCCGACCAGAACATCATCGCTTACTGCCGCATCGGGGAGCGCTCATCGCACACCTGGTTTGTGCTGACGTACCTTTTGGGCTATCCTAGTGTGCGCAACTACGATGGTTCGTGGACTGAATGGGGCAACCTGGTAGGCGCGCCTATCGAGAAACCATAACAACTCGCCTGTGGTCAGTGGTTGGTGATCAGTCCACTGGCCACCGGCCACTGACCACTGATCTATGGACCGACAAGAACAGATTGAGTTTATTCTGGATCACTATGAGCACCCACGCCATCGTGGCCCGATGGAAGCGCCCGACATTGTGATGAAAGGCGGCAACCCGGGCTGTGGCGACATCGTCACGCTGTATGTGAAGCTGGATGGCGACGAGCGGATCAGCGGGCTAACCTTTGAGGGCGAAGGCTGCACCATTAGCCAGGCAGCGGCCTCAATGTTGACCGAGATGGCGGTGGGTAAGACGTTGTCTGAGGTGGAGTGGATGGATGCGGCCGCCTTTGTGGACGCTATGGGGCGCGAGGTTGTGACCAACCGGCTGCGCTGCGCCACACTGGCCCTTAACACCTTGAAGGCGGCGGAGAAGAAGTATCGCGCCGGCCAGCGAGCCCGTTCGGCGGCAGAAGCTGAGGTAGAGAACTTCTGATGCATGACGCGTGACACGGGCTGCGTGAAGACCGGTGCAACCCGTGTCACGTTCGGAATGCGGTTAGGGACTATCATGTTAGATGTTACCGCCATCCGCCGGGATTTCCCGATTTTGAGCCAACTCCACCACGATGGGGTGCCACTGGTCTATCTGGATAATGCTGCTACATCGCAGAAGCCCGAAGCCGTCATCCGGGCGATAGAGAATTACTACCGCGACTACAACGCTAACATTCATCGTGGTATTCACAAATTGGCTGAAGAGGCCACAGCCGCCTATGAAGGCGCGCGCGAACGTGTGCGTGCCTTTATTAACGCTGCCAGTAGCCGCGAGATCGTCTTCACCCGTAACACCACTGAAGCCATCAACCTGGTCGCGTATACGTGGGGCCGTGTCAACATCCGGGCAGGTGACGTGATCGTCCTGACGGAAATGGAGCACCACTCCAACCTGGTGCCCTGGCACATGCTGGCGGCCGAAACCGGTGCCCACCTGGAGTTCATCCCGGTCACGGATGACGGCTATCTCGATCTGGGTGCCTTTGATCGCCTGCTTGAGCTACACCCCCGGCTGGTGGCTTTCACGCATATGTCCAACGTATTGGGGACCATCAATCCGGCGGCTGAAATGGTGGCACGCGCCCACGCGGCCGGTGCCGTCGTATTGGTGGACGGTGCTCAGAGCGTGCCGCACCTGCCGGTGGATGTGAGGGCGCTGGATTGCGACTTCCTGGCCTTCTCCGGACATAAGATGTGCGGGCCGACAGGGATCGGCGTGTTGTACGGCAAACGGGCGCTCCTGGAGGCCATGCCGCCCTTCCTGGGTGGCGGCGACATGATCAAGCGGGTCTATCTGCGCGAGTTCCGCCCCAATGACCTGCCCTGGAAATTCGAGGCAGGCACGCCGGCCATCGCCGAAGGAATCGGCCTGGGGGCAGCGGTGGATTATCTCACCGGCCTGGGCATGGCGGAGGTACATGCCCATGAGCAGGCGATTGTGAGCTATGCTCTGGACAGGTTGCATGAGATCAAGGGGGCTCATGTCTATGGCCCACCCGCGCGCGACCGGGGTGGGGTGGCGGCCTTCAGCATAGATGGCATTCATCCCCACGATCTCGCCCAGTTGCTTGACCGGGACGGTATCGCCATCCGCGCCGGTCATCACTGTGCCATGCCGTTGCACGATCGGCTGGGGCTGGTGGCGACGGCGCGCGCCAGCTTTTATGTGTATAATACAGAGGAGGAAGTAGATAGACTGATATTGAGCCTGTACCGGGCCATGGATCTATTTGGGGTGTGAATGGATGACCTATACCGCGAATTGATTCTCGATCACTACAAGCACCCGCACAACTACGGGACGCTCGACCCGGCGGATATTTCCTACGAAGACGACAACCCCTTATGTGGCGACCGTATTCGCATTGACCTGCGGCTCGATGACCAGGGCCGTGTCAGCGATGTGCGCTTCAGCGGCAAGGGCTGTGCCATCAGCCAGGCATCGGCTTCGATGTTGACCGATGAGATTAAGGGGAAGACGCTCGATGAACTGCGCAACTTCAGCAAGGAGGACCTGCTCGATCTGCTGGGTGTGCCCTTGAGCCCGGTGCGGCTGAAGTGTGCTCTGCTATCGCTCAAGGTGCTCAAGGCCGGAGCCTATGGGCTCACAACCTGGCCAGGAGAGGAGGAATAAGTAGGGGACCTATGCCTGAGTTTGTCAAAGTGGCTGAAGTGGGTGAGATCGGCCCAGGCGAGCGCAAGCTCTTCGACCTGGACGGCGAGCCGGCCGCCCTGTTCAATGTGGATGGGGAATACTATGCTATCGCCGACGTGTGCACACACGACGACGGGCCGGTGGCCGAAGGGGTTCTGGACGGCTTCGAGATCGAGTGTCCGCGCCATGGTGCCCGCTTCGATATCCGTGATGGATCGGTCCTGTCCTTCCCGGCCATCGTGCCGATCCCGACCTACCAGGTGAAGATAGAGGGAAAGGACATCCTTATCGCGCGACCCTAAGCCATCTGAGATAGCTATCCATGCGGCCTGTGGCCGCGATGGTGAACCGGCGGCCAGGTGCTGCCGGTTTTTCGTTTCAGGCGACTGGGTGTACAATAGCACGGATATGGCTCTTGCAGTCTGATTGACCGGGGGTATGACATAGAGAGTAACTCACCGTGAGTTTGGGACGCGCCATCTTGTGTATCATTTTCCCGCCACTTTCCGTCCTGGATCGCGGCTGCGGGACGGTTCTGATTGTGCTCGCCCTGACCCTGGCGGGTTGGGTGCCGGGTGCGATTGCGGCTCTACTGCTCAACTATCAGGCAAGCCAGCGAAGATAGTTAGCTCTGCTCAGCAGGCTTCTAAGACGATCAACTTCTTCAGGAGGTAATTCGCAACTATGTCAAAGAAATGGGTCTATATGTTCTCGGAAGGGAACAAGGACATGCGCGACCTGCTCGGTGGGAAAGGTGCTGGGGTGGCCGAGATGACCCGCGCCGGCCTGCCGGTGCCGCCCGGTTTCACCATCACCACCGAGGCATGCAACGCCTACTTTGCCGCAGGCAATCAATTGCCTGAAGGCTGTTGGGATCAGGTGCTCGAAGCGCTGCGGAAGGTGGAGGAGCAGACCGGCAAGAAGTTCGGCGACCCTGATAACCCTCTGCTGGTCTCGGTCCGCTCCGGTGCCAAGTTCTCGATGCCGGGCATGATGGATACGGTGCTCAACATCGGCCTGAACCCCGAGACGCTCCAGGGGCTGGCGCGGCTGACGAACAATCCGCGCTTCGCTTACGACGCCTACCGCCGCCTGATCCAAATGTTTGGCCGCATCGTCAAGGGCATCCCCGCTGAGAAGTTCGAGCACATTCTGGATGAGTACAAGGAGAAAACGCCCGGTAAGCAGGATGTGGACCTGACTGCCGAGATGCTTCAGGATGTGGTGCGCGACTTCAAAGCACTGTACAGGCGGGAGTTGGGTGAGGACTTCCCCGACGATCCTTATGCCCAGTTGCGCCAGGCCATCGAAGCGGTCTTCAGTTCGTGGTTCGGCAAGCGGGCAGTGGATTATCGCAACTACAACAAGATCCCTCACGACCTGGGGACGGCGGCAAACGTCCAGATGATGGTCTTCGGCAACATGGGCAGCGATTCGGCCACGGGCGTGGCCTTCACCCGCGATCCGGCCACCGGCGAGAAAGTGCTGTACGGTGAATACCTGGCAAATGCCCAAGGTGAGGACGTCGTCGCCGGCATCCGCACGCCGCACCCGATCGCCGATCTCCGCACCGAGATGCCCGAGGTCTACCGCCAGTTTACGGAGGTCGCGGCGATGCTGGAACGACATTACCGCGATGTGCAAGACCTGGAGTTCACGGTGGAGCGTGGCAAGTTGTGGATGCTTCAGACCCGGACGGGCAAGCGCACCGCCCAGGCAGCGGTCAAGATCGCCGTGGACATGGTGCATGAGGGGCTCATCTCCAAGCAGGAGGCGGTGCTGCGCATTGAGCCGGCTCAGATCAACCAGCTCCTGTTGCCGCGCTTCGACGAGCAGGCCAAAGCCAGGGCTGAGTTCCTGGCAAAAGGTTTGAACGCTTCGCCGGGCGCGGCCACAGGCCTGGCGATTTTCGATGCCGACACGGCCCATGAGCGGGGCAGCAACGGTGACCCCGTCATCCTGGTGCGCCCTGAGACCAACCCAGACGATGTGCACGGCATGCTGGTTGCGCGGGGCATCCTGACGCAGCGTGGGGGTGCGACGTCGCACGCGGCGGTGGTGGCGCGCGGGCTGGGCAAGCCCTGTGTGGCCGGCTGCGAAGCCATCCGCGTGGATGTGGAGCGCAGGCTGTTTAGTGTCAATGGCCGCGAGATCCATGAGGGCGACTACATCTCCATTGATGGGACCACCGGCGAAGTTTTCGCCGGCAATATCGCCACCACTCAGCCGGATTTCCAGAAGGAGCGCGACCTGATCGAACTGCTGTCCTGGGCCGACGAGTTCCGCCGTTTGGGTGTGTGGGCCAATGCCGACTATCCCAAGGATGCGGCCAAGGCGCGTGAGTTCGGCGCTGAGGGCATCGGCCTGTGCCGGACGGAGCACATGTTCTTCGAGGAGGAGCGCCTGCCCATCGTCCAGAAGATGATCCTGGCGGCCACTGAAGAGGAGCGGCAAGAGTACCTCGATCAGCTTCTGCCCTTCCAGCGGAGTGACTTCGAGGGCATCTTCCGCGTGATGGATGGGTTGCCGGTAATCATCCGCCTGATCGACCCGCCTTTGCACGAATTCCTGCCCAGCTATGAGGAGTTGTTGGTAGAGGTCACCGAGCTACGGTTGAAGGGCGATCAGCCGGAGAAGCTGGCCGAAAAGGAGGCGATGCTCAGGGCAGTTTCGGCGATGCGCGAGGCCAACCCGATGTTAGGCCTGCGTGGCATCCGCCTGGGCATTACTATGCCCGGTATCACCAAGATGCAGGTGCGTGCGATCTTCGAGGCGGCCTGCAACATGGCCCAGCAAGGCGTCGTCGTCAAGCCGGAGGTCATGATCCCGCTCGTGGGCCACGTCAATGAATTGCGTGTGACCCAGACGGCACTGGAGGAGGTCGCCAGACAGGTCATGGCCGAGAAAGGCGTCAACATTGAATACAAGTTCGGGACAATGATCGAGATCCCGCGGGCGGCGCTCACGGCCGGGGAGATCGCGCAACTGGCGCAGTTCTTCAGTTTCGGCACGAATGACCTGACGCAGACGACGTTCGGCTACTCGCGCGATGACGCCGAGGGCAAGTTCCTGCTGCGCTACGTGGAAGAGAAAATCCTGCCGGCTAACCCCTTCCAGGAACTGGATCGAGCCGGCGTGGGCCGGCTGATGCGAATTGCCGTCGAAGAGGGGCGCCAGACGCGGCCTGATCTGGAAGTGGGTATCTGCGGCGAACATGGCGGTGATCCCTCATCCGTCGAGTTCTGCCATCAAATCGGCCTGAACTACGTTTCGTGCTCGCCCTTCCGTGTGCCGGTGGCCCGGCTGGCGGCAGCGCAGGCGGCGCTAGGCCAGGTGGCGCGGGATAAGTAGCTGTCGGAGTTAGCGCTGAGGCCGGAAACCCGTTTCCCCGGAGGAAACGGGGTTCTGGCTTCTTACTTGGGCAACAAGCCGGTCTTGAAGATGGCGTCCAGCCAGACGAGCACCGCCGCGCCCAGGAAGAGAGTGGTTAGAACAAAGTAGACAGGGCCATAGGTCGCCGGGGTCACCGGGGTGGGCGTACCGCCCAGAAGGACGTAGCTGAGGAACCACAGGACGCCCATGGTCAGGGCGAACCCGATGATCAGCGACAGGATGATGACAAGGATGCGCTTAGCCAGCATCAAACCCTCCATGTAGGCGATTGAACTGGTCGAATTGTAGCCGGAAGCGAGGCAGACGTCAAGCTGAAACGCAAGCGCCCGCAGGGGGACTCCCTACGGGCGCCTGGTGTTGCCAGGTGGAGATGGCGAGAGTCGAACTCGCGTCCGAAGAATTCGATCCAAGGTGACTACAAGCTTAGTCGGCTGATTGGTTGTCACAGGCTCAGGTTCAGCCGACAAACCTTATACCTGCCAGCCGGTGGCCTCTTCGGCCCTTAGACGCCGTCTACCGGCGTTGACAGCGTGGCACCCCGGTTTGGCTGACATCCGCGATCCCGACCCGCCGGGGTCGAATCGGGGCGGACGTGACCGCTCGCAAGCGGTCAGGTGCTCCTCAGGCCGGATTATGCGGCCAAAGGAAGCGCAGCATAACTGTTGTTGGCAGTTATTGTTTTGCTCTGGATTAACGAGGGTAGAGCGCCTCGGCTTGCCACCCGGGATCAGCCTTCCCCGTCGAAGCCTGTCATCCCCTTTCGGTATCCTGGGCTCGGATCGAGCCATCTTTACCGGGTATCGAGATTATAGCACAGAAGAGGGCGTCTGACAAGGGTATGTTTGACATAATGAATTCTGCACCGCCTGCGAACCAGGGCCATCAGGGGGGATGGACAGACCTGGTACAGTCGTAGGACGCTCAGCTACCATACCCCTTCGGGGAAAGTCGAAACGCCCGCCTGGTGGCCCACGCGCTTATACATCTTCACCCCTTGGTAAATCTGACCCAGAATACCGTCGTGGATGGCCCAACTTCGCAGCCGGATGCTGACCTCAGCCCCGGCTTGGCGGAAAGGGGTAGACCCGTCCAGACGGGCATATAGCGCGCCTCCAGGCTGGAAACCGAGCTGAATCTGCTCCATCAGCGCCCTGCCGCTGATGTAGCCGAAGCCCATTCGCTCATAGCGGATGGCATTATGGTAGAATAGGGGCTGAATCACCAGGAGGTCATGCCCCAGACTCGCCATGAACGCCTCCAGGTGGGGCACGAGCGAGCGCGACAGTCGCAGGCCATGCCTGACCTGGCCTGGGGCCAAGCCCGCGGCCATAGCCCTCACCTCCTCCGGGATATTGCGGCCGGTGGTGCCGAAATTCGTCGGATGACCATCCGGCGTCCGGTCGGTGTTGAACCGCGGGCTGGCTGGGTCGTTCACCGCCACCAGCAACACCTCGATCTGGTTGTTGGGCGTGTCCGCCAAGTGGGCGTAAAGCAACGGGTCAGGTGCACCCACATAGGGACGCAGATCTATCTCGACCGAACCGGTACCGGGCGGGGCGATCACCTGAAGTAACCGGTTCCCCTGGGCATCAGTGTAGGTGAGGGGGTCAATGCCGAACCGCTCCAGAAGTTCTGATGGAATCACCGCAGCGTAGTAGGCCTCTCGCTCGGCTTCTGGCAGATCGTTAATACCGGCGATTGAACGTGGGCGCAGCCGCTCGCCGATCAACTCTTCCGCTCCTTCAAAGCGCGTTCGATCTGGCGCTGAACTTCGCGCTTGCCGATAGCCTCGCGCTTGTCGTACTGTCGCTTGCCCCGCGCCAACGCGATCTCCACCTTGGCCCGGCCTCGGCGCAAGTAGACCTGGGTAGGGACGATGGTGAAGCCTTTCTGTTGGACTTGCGTGATCAGGCGGGCGATCTCCCTGCGATGGAGCAGCAGCTTGCGCGGACGGCGCGGCTCGTGGCCCTCACGCTGGGCAGGCTCGTAGGGAGCGATATGCGCATTAAGCAGCCACAACTCGTTGTCCCGCGCCTGCACATAGCTGTCGCGCAAGTTTATCTGGCCGGCACGGACCGACTTGATTTCGCTGCCGGTCAAGACGATGCCGGCTTCATAGCGGTCTCCCAGGAAATAGTCATGGGCCGCCTTGCGGTTGGTCGCGACGACTTTCACCTGGTCATTGGCCACTGCGCAACATCTCCACAGCGCGGTTCAGTTGGGGGTCACGGCCGGCGGCCACGTCCTCGGCGGTGCGTTCCACGTGGACATCGGGTTCAAGCCCCTGGCCGTGGATGGCCCGGTCATTGGGCGTGAACCAGCGGGCCACCGTCACGCGCAGTTCAGAGCCATCGCTCAATTGGTGGGCCAGTTGCACCGACCCCTTGCCAAACGTCTTCTCACCGACCAGCTTGCCCCGGCCACGGTCCTGGATGGCCCCGGCGACGATCTCGGAAGCGCTGGCGCTGCCGGCGTTGACGAGCACGACGAGCGGAATATCCTGGGCCAGGCCGGCATTGGTTGAGGTGTAGGTTTGGGTCTTGCCGTCGCTGGAACGTTCGATCATGACCACGCCTTCCGGCAGGAACTCATCGGCCACCTCCAGGGCTTCGCGCAGGAAGCCGCCGGGGTTGTCGCGCAGGTCAAGGATCAGGCCCTTGGGGTGCTGTTCCAGCAAGCTGGCTAACCCATCTTTCAGTTGTTGCGTGGCCTGGGCATTGAATTCGGCCAGGCTGATGTAGGCGATGTCCTGGCCGATCATGCGCGTTTCAACGACGGGGATCTGGATGCGGGCGCGGGTGATCTCGACGTCGAAACGGCCCTGGCTTCCTGGCCGCTCAATCGTCAGTTTGACCTTGGTGCCCTCCGGTCCCCGGATCAATCCGATGGCTTCATAGAGGCTCTTGCCGATGATCGAGACGCCATCTACCGCCACGACCACATCACCGGCGCGCAAGCCAGCCTGGGCAGCAGGTTGGCCTGGGAAAGGCCGGACGATCTCGAGGCGGTTCTGCGCGTTCATGCGCACCATTGCTCCGATGCCTTCGAAGGAGCCGGAGGCGTCCTCGCGCAGGATTTGCGCAATAGCGGGCTCGATAAACGACGTGTAGTCGTCGCCGAGTGTCTGTAGAGCGCCCCGGATAGCACCATAGGTCAACTGCTTGCTGTCGGGCAGTTGGCCGTAGTATTCCTGCTGGACAATGCGCCAGGCTTCCCAGAAGACCTGAAAGGCAGCCTGCTCCTCGGCCGTGGGCCCTTCCCC
>CADDZL010000029.1 GCA_902812335.1 Chloroflexota bacterium
CGTCGGCGGGTCGGGCCTGGACTTTGAACTGCCGAATATGCTCATCCGCCAACTGGCGAGCTATGGGATTGTGGTGGGCACAGCCAACGTGCGTAGCAGCCAGGGGCCTATCAACGCGGTCGCCACCGGCCTGGTGCTGCACCACTTCGGGCGGCTGGCGAAGCAGGCGTCCCAGTCGGCCGGGACGCGAGCGCTGCATCTGGCGGCCCAGGGGCAGGCATGAGCGACGGACACCGCTGGGAGACGCGAGAATGTCCTGCGATATTGGTCAGCCTGGGGCCGGACGCCGGACCGCACCTGGCGCACTGGGTGCAGATCGGGGCTGAAGAGGAGGGCGTGCCATGCCAGATCTGGTCGGGCGCAGAGCAGAGCAACGACGACCCGCTGGCGTTGGCCCACGCTGCGGCCCAGGCGTCGCGCATCGGCGTAGGCGTAGGCATCGCCCAGGGTCGAGTGGCGCTCCAAGAGGCCCATATGCCGCCGAACCGGCCTGTGATGCTCTGGGAACTGGATGGCCACTCCCCAGATAGCAGTCATAACCGCCACATCTGCCGCCTGACAGGCAGCAATGCCGGGCGCCTGGTTAAGCGCATGCCGCTGCGATTCGACGACGATCCCCCGCCGGCGCGGCCCATCAAGACACAGGCAGGAGGAGAGCAACCAGCAGGGTTGTCCCTGCCGGATGCCGACACCCTGGCCCGCCTGATCGGCCAGGCACTCAAACGAAGGGATTGGTCATGACACAAGAGGCTCTAGGACTGATCGAAACCCGCGGCCTGGCAGCCGCGATTGAAGCCGCCGACGCCGCGACCAAAGCGGCCAACATTCGTCTGATCGGCTATGAGAAGACCAAAGGCGGTGGCTGGATTGTGGTCAAGTTTCGCGGTGACGTTGGGGCCGTCCAGGCGGCAGTCGCGGCGGGGGTGGCGGCTGCCCAGCGTATCAACCAGGTCATCGCCTGCCATGTCATCGCGCGGCCACACAATGACACGGAGATACTGGCGAGCACAGCCGATCGCGGCCCGGCAGCGGAGCGATACCAGCCACCGGCTCCGGTCATCGCACCCATCCCAGCCGCTGAACCGGTCGTTGCCGAAGGCCCGGTCGCAGCCGAAACCGCGGCAGAAACGGCCGTAGTGATCGAAGCGCCACCGACGGCTGCACCCGCCGCGCCAGAACTGCCTGAGGCAGAGGAGGGCGTACCCCCGGCTGTTGAGGAGAAGCCTGTGCCGCCACAGGCCGAACGAGAAGAGGAGGCGGTTGCGCCGGCTCCCGCCGAAGAAGGCATCGCACCCACCGGGGAGATGGCTCCCCCACCTGCGGCTCCCGCCGGGCTGGCCGAGGTGGCCGGTGGCGAGGTATGCAACCTGTGTGGCGACCCGGCCTGCCCACGACGCAAGGGACAGCCACGTAAGCTGTGCATTCATTATCAGGCCGAGTAGCCTCGTGGGGCGGATTCTATACGCGCCGCGTGTACTATCAGACGCAGGTATGAGAATCTGCCCTACGGGATGATGGGAATAGCATTCAAGATGTAAAGAAGGAGGTCTCCTTGGGGACTGTACAAATCCCGGCTCCTGTCGTAGTAGCTCCGGCAGACATTGAGCAGGTCACCCGTCAGGTGCTCGCTCGCCTGATGAGCGTTGACGGCAATGGCCGCAGGAAGACCCTCCCGGTCCGCCTGGGCGTCTCGGTGCGCCATACCCACCTATGCCGCGAGGACCTGGATAAGCTGTTTGGACCGGGCTACGAGCTGAAGGTATTCAAAGAACTCTATCAGAAAGGTTACTATGCAGCCCAGGAGCGCGTGATGGTCGTCGGCCGACGCGGTTGTATCGAAGTACGCGTTCTCGGCCCGCTACGACCCCGGTCGTAGGTCGAGTTATCGCAAACCGATGCCATCGCGGTCGGGCTGGAGTTGGGCATTGCCGAGACCGGCACCGACCCGGTCAGCCAGCCGATCATGATCGTCGGGCCGAAAGGCAACGTCTACCTGCCGGGTGGGAAAGGGGGTGGAGCTTACATCGCCCGCCGCCACATCCACATGGACCCGCAAGAGGCCCTGGCCGTAGGCCTGAAGAACGGCGACCTGGTGGACGCCCGGTCCGACGGACAGCGCCGGATAACTTTTCACGACGTTCTCGTGCGCACCCATCCGGGTTGGCGGGCCGAGGTACACCTGGACACCGACGAAGCCAACGCCGCCGGCCTGCGCAACGGCGACACGGTGACCCTGATCCTGCGGTAGAACAGGAGCACGTTGTGGACGAAGCATTGATCGCACAGATCGTAGCCCGCGTTATGGCGTTGCTCAACAGCCGCCAGGCCGTCGCGCCGCGCCGCAACGTCCTGGCTATCTTCAGTGGGGCTTCGGCGGGGCAGCAGGAAGGGCTTGAAGCCATTCGGCAATTGGCTGCCGCCGGGCACAATGTTACCGCTGTCCTCAGCGGGGCCGGGCGCTATCTGGTCGGTGAGGAGCGGGCACAGTCGGCGGGCGCGAGCCGGGTGATCGGCCCGGACACATGGGTATGCGTGCCGGAACTCGTCCGCGAGGCCGACCTGGTCCTGATTCCGGCTCTATCCATGAACCTGGCCGCGCATCTGGCACTCGGCCTGCTCGACAGCCTGCCATCCACCCTGGTCATCGGCGCGCTCCTGGCCGGAAAGCCGGTCGTCGCCGTGCGCGATGGCGCCGACCCGGCTGGGTCCGGCGGCCAGGTGTTCGGGGCGAATAATGCGGCGCCGGCATTGCGCGCCCGGCTGGCGGGGAACCTCAAGACACTGGCCTCCTATGGCATTGAGTTAGTGGGGCAGGGCGAGTTTCTGGCGGCCGTACAGCGCCATGTGCAGGGAAGAGGCATATCTCCCTCCCCGGTCGTTGGCCCCAATCAGCCCCATGTGGCCGCCGGCATCCTGACCCATGCCGACCTGGCGAACCTTGAACCAGGGGCAGTGCTGCATCTGGCTCCAGGCACCCGCCTGACCCCGCTGGCCTATGAGACGGTCGCCAGGTTGGGGATCACCATCGAGAACGGTTCGGGGTAGAAGGGATTCACCATGTTACTAGCCAACGTTGTCGGAACTGTAGTTTCTACGCGCAAGGATGATGCACTTGTGGGCTTCAAACTCCTGATCGTGAAGATCGCTGAAAAGCAAGGCCCGCAAAGCGGGACGCAACTGGTCGCCGTGGATACGGTCGGCGCCGGGGTCGGCGAACGCGTTTTGGTCGCCACCGGCAGCGCAGCGCGCGTGACCTTGCCTGTGGCCGCTCCCACCGACGCGGCCATCGTCGGCATCGTGGACACCACGGACATTGTCACATGAACGTGAGCACTGCCACTACGACCAACGGCGCCAGGCCCGCCGACAATGGTGCAGCGCCCCAGCGGCAGTATCGTATTTACACCAAGTTCGGCGATGCCGGGCAAACTATGCTCCTCGGTAAAGTCAAGGTGTGGAAGGATGATCCGCGCATCGAGGTCTATGGTACGCTCGACGAAGCCACCTCTGCTCTCGGCCTGGCTCGTGCAACCACCCGCTATAATGACATCTGCCGTGATGTCCTTGATCTGCAGGGTGAGCTGATCGGTGTAATGACCGAACTGGCGACCCCGCCGGAGGTGACGCCGGTCATCCCCCCACTGGTCGAGGCGCAGGTCGAGCGACTGGAACGCCGGATTGACGCATACGAGGAAGAGCGCATCCAGACACGAGCATTTGTACGGCCCGGTGGGTCGCCGGCCTCGGCCAGCCTGGACCTGGCCCGTGCTATGGTGCGGCGGGCCGAGCGCGGCCTGGTCACATTGAGCCGGCAGACGAACGTCAACCCGGCCCTATTGCGCTACCTCAATCGGCTCTCGGACCTGCTTTACGTCATGGCTCGTGTGGATGAGCAGCGGGAGATCAAGCGCCTGGTCCAGCGTACGTTAGCATCCGCCCAGGAAGGAGTATCCAACACACAGATGAACGCCCAGACCGGCCTTTCCCTGACCATCTGCGATCGCCTGATCGAAGCTGGCATACGCCGGGCCGAGGAGATCGGCGTGCCGATGGTCCTGGCTGTGGTTGACGCCAGCGGCCAACTGCTTGAATTACGCCGCATGGACAATGCCCTGCTCGTCAGCGTGTCGCTGGCTCCCAACAAAGCTTACACTGCTGCTGTGGCGCGTATGCCCACTGCCGACCTGGCCCGACTGGCTCAGCCCGGCGAGTCCTTGTACGGGATCGATGTCAATCTACCCCACCTGACCCTGCTGGGTGGCGGTATTCCCATTGTGGTCAACGGCACTGTGGTGGGGGCAGTGGGAGCGAGCGGTGGCGCGATCGATCAGGACATCACCGTCGCCCAGGCCATGGTTGAAGCTTACCAGACAGCAGTCAGTGGCCACTAACTGACCACTGACCCACGATCACTGACTCAAGGAGACATACGGATATGGAAGCCGTTCTAACTGATAGTTATCTGGATGAGATCGTCCGCCAGGTGCTCGCCCGGGTGAGCGGCGACGGCCATAAGCCGGAGGCGACCGGGAAGTATGGCCTGTTCTCGAACGCCGTTGACGCGATGGCTGCCGTCAAGCTCGCGCAACAGCGCTTCGACCGCATCAGCCTGGCGCAGCGTAAAGCCTTCATCCAGGCCATGCGTAACACCGCCCTGCAGAACAGCCGCCGCCTGGCCGAGATGGCCGTCGCCGAGACCAAGATCGGCCGCGTCGCCGACAAGGTCCTCAAGAACGAACTGGCGGCGCAGAAGACACCGGGCGTCGAGGACCTGCAATCCATCGCCTTCCAGGGCGACGACGGCCTGACCGTCGAGCAGCCCGGACCGTTTGGCACCATCCTGGCGATTCTGCCGGTGACCAACCCCTCATCCACGATCATCAACAATGCCATCAGCATGATCGCAGCGGGCAACACAGTCGTCTTCGCCCCCCACCCTGCGGCGCGTCAGACTTCATTCGAGACCATGCAACTGCTGAACCAGGCCATCGAGGCCGCGGGCGGCCCACCTAACCTCATGGTCGGCATCGAGACCGCCAGCCTGGAGACGGTGCGCGAGTTGATGGGCCACCCGCAAATCAGGCTGATCTCCGCGACCGGCGGCAAGGAGGTCGTCCGCATCGCCATGTCGAGCGGCAAGCGCGCTATCGGCGCTGCGGCAGGCAACCCGCCCGTCATCGTGGACGAGACGGCCAACCCGGAGAAGGCCGCGCGCGACATCGTCGCGGGCAGCTCTTTCGACAACAACCTGCCCTGCGTCTGCGAAAAGGAGGTCATCGTCGTCGAATGGATGGCCGATGCGCTCTTGCGCTGCTTCGGTGCAGCCAATGCGCTCGTCCTGGACCCTGGCTATCTGCCACGACTGGAGCAGGTCGTTCTTCACGGCGAGCACCGGCAGCCGAATAAGGAGATGGTCGGCAAGAACGCTGCGGTCATCTTGAAGCAACTGGGGATCAGCGCCGATGACAGCTTGCGGCTGATCGTCGTCGAGACGGATAAGGATCACCCCTTTGTGCGCCACGAGATGATGATGCCGGTCCTGCCGCTGGTGCGCGTAGGCAGCTTCGAGGAGGCTGTGGATGTGGCCGTCGAGGTCGAAGGCGGGCTACATCACACCGCCGTCATCCACTCGGCCAACATCAATCATATGAGCGAGTTCGACCGGGCCATCAACGTCTCGGTCTTCGTCAAGAATGCCCCCTCCTATGCCGGCATCGGCTTCGGCGGCGAAGGCCCGACGAGCTTCACCATTGCCGGCGCATCCGGCGAAGGCCTGACCACGGCGCGAACCTTCACACGCCGTAAGCGCTGTACGCTGGTGGGCGCGTTCCAGTTGGTGTAGAGGCGAAACATGGGACCTTTGCTTAGCGCAGCGACCGAAGGGGCAGGCCCCGAGCCTGCTCAGATAGCAGCGGGCGAGATCGCCGAACGTGTCAAGGCCGCAGGTGTCGTCGGCGCAGGTGGAGCGGGCTTCCCATCGCATGTCAAGCTGGCGGCCAAGGCGGAAGTGGCCATTGCCAACGGCGCGGAGTGCGAACCATTGGTCCACGTGGATCAGGAATTGATGATCACGCGCGCGGCTGATGTGGTCCGAGGGCTACGGCTGGTCATGCAGGCCACCGGCGCGGTGCGTGGCGTACTGGGCGTCAAGCGCAAGTATACCCGCGCCCTGGCGGCTCTGCGCCAGGCCCTGGACGGCAGCCGGGATATCACCATCCATGAGTTGGGCAATTTCTACCCGGCAGGCGATGAGCAGGTTCTGGTCTACGACGTGCTGGGCCGCGTCGTGCCCGAAGGGGGCATCCCGCTCAACGTCGGGGCGGTCGTGCACAATATCGAGACGCTGATCAACATCGGCCGGGCGGTGGAGGGCATTCCTACCACGACCAAACACATCACTGTGGCGGGCGACGTGCCGCGCCCGATCACAGTCCAGGTGCCGGTCGGCGTGACGATACGTGAGGTGATCGGCCTGGCAGGCGGCGCCCGAACGCCAGACCCGGTCGTGCTGAACGGCGGAGCGATGATGGGTAGCCTCGTGCGCGACCTGGATGAGCCGGTCACCAAGACGACCAAGCTCTTGCTCGTCCTGCCGCATGACCATTATGTGAGCATGTTGCGGCGGCAAAGCCCGGCTGAGTTCACACGCCGGGCGGTCTCCGCCTGCGATCAGTGCTTCATGTGCACGGACTACTGCCCGCGCCATGCGCTGGGGCACGCCATCGAGCCGCACAAGCTGATCCTGCTCTTAGGGGCCGGCGTGCCTGTGACCGATCCGCAACTGGCGGCGGCGTTTTTGTGCTGCGAGTGCCGCACATGTAACTATGCCTGCCCGGTGCACCTGGTTCCCGGTAATATCGCCATCCATGTGAAGCGAGAATTACAGAAAGCGGGATTGAAGAACCCCTATCACCGGCAAACGGAAGCGGACCCATACCGTGACCTGCGCCGGGTGCCGATCAACCGGCTGATCGCCCGCCTGCAACTGAGCCAATACGACGTGCCGGCCCCGCTCACCGAGGTGGCGCATCCTTTCAGGCGAGTGGCGCTGCGCCTGCGCCAGCACAGCGGTGTCCCGGCCCAGCCGCTGGTCCGGGTCGGCGACCGGGTAACGGAAGGCGATCTGGTGGGTGAGATTCCGCCCGGCGTTCTGGGCGCCCGGGTCCACGCCAGCCTTGCCGGCGTGGTGCGCGAAGTCTCCGATCGCGTGGTGATCGAAGCTGAGTAGGCGGGAAGGAAGTGCGACTGTGAAAAGAGCCATCGGGTTAATCGAACTGCGCAGCATTGCCCGTGGGATCGAGACGACGGACGTTTTGCTGAAATCGGGGGATGTCGAACTGTTGCGCGCCCACGTCGTCTGCCCCGGCAAATACATCGTGCTCATCGCGGGGGATGTCGGCGCTGTGCGTAGCGCCATCGCTACCGGCCAGCAGATCGCGCCTCAGGTGGTCGTAGATAGCCTGATCATCCCCAATGTCCACCCCAGCATCTTCCCGGCGCTGGCTGCCGTGACTGAGGTTGATCAGGTGCGGGCACTCGGCGTGATCGAGACCTACACGCTGGCCGCGGCTATCATCGCCGCCGATACCGCCGTGAAAGCGGCTGCAGTCGAACTGCTCGAGATCCGTCTGCCCTTCGCCCTGGGTGGCAAGGCGTTCACCCTGCTGACCGGCGATATCGCCGCAGTGCGGTCGGCAGTGGATAGCGCGGTGAACGCTCTGAAGGACGAAGGGGTGATCGAATCAACCGTGGTGATTCCCTCACCCCATAAGAGCCTGGTCGAGAAGATGTTGTGATCGGGGAGTATATCTAACGCTTATTGAGGAGAAAGATCACGCCGAACAGGGGACAAAGGTCACTTGGCAGGGCTGCGGTTTGCGCATAGAGTAGCGACTGTATTCTTATGTCTATAGCCTGCCACCCTGCCACAGTCGGGCCTTCGTTGGTGAGATGCCCTCATTCTGTGTGGACCTGCTGACCAGGTTAAACGAAGGCGAGATCCATTGGTTGGCAGAGAAGGAGGGGAGCCTATGTTCGCTATCACTACGATAAAAACCACATCCTTCGAGTTGCAGGACGTGGTTGACGTCGCTGCCTTGCAGCGCATTCAGGATACGTTCGCCAAGGCAATGAGCGTCGCGGCCGTCATCGTTGATCGGCAGGGCATGCCCATCACGCGCGAGAGCAATTTCTGCCGGACCTGCCGGCTGATCCGGTCAACACACGCCGGCCTGGCTCGCTGTATGGCGAGTGACGCCGAAGGCGGCCTTGGCGCCAGAGAACGCGGCGAACCGTACGCCTACGTCTGTCCCGGCGGAATGCTCGATATCGCCGCGCCTATCACCATTCAGGGTGAATACCTGGGTTCGGTCCTGTGCGGTCAGGTTGTCCCTGCGGACGCGCGCGAGGAATTTCTGCAGGGGATCTTGGAGCGAAACGCCCGTTTGAACCTGCCCTTGAACGATCTCAAACAGGCCGTCCAGGAAGTCCCTTCCGTAGCACGTGAGCGGGTGGACGCGGCCGGCGAGATGCTCTTCCAGATGGCCAACCACATCGTCGAAATGGGCGTGGCCAACCTGACCCAGTCCAGGCTCCTGGAGGAAATCCGAGAGCGCGCAGCGCTACAGTCGGCTCTCCAGGACGCACAACTGCGTATGCTGCAATCCCAGATCGCGCCGCATTTCCTGTTCAACGCGCTGGGCCTGATCGGCTATACCGCCATGCAAGAGAATGCACATCAGACGGAGCAGATCGCCTATTCGCTCAGCGACCTGTTGCGCTACAGCCTGCGCAGCAGCACCAGCGCCCTGGTGAAGCTCAGACAGGAACTGGAGATCATCCAGCATTATCTCAACGTTCAGAAGCTGCGTTTCCGCTCCAGGCTAAACGTACAGGTGGACGTAGACCCCGCGCTGGGCGAGACACTGATCCCGTGTATGATCTTGCAGCCGCTGGTAGAAAACGCCGTCGTCCACGCGGTTGAGCCCCTGGCCCGGCCCGTCACCGTGCAAATCCGCGCCTACCGCCAGCCGGGCGCGATCGTGTTGGAAGTCGCTGACGACGGCGTGGGCATGTCCCCAGACATCCGAGACCTGGTGCTATCTGAGGCGCCACCCACAGATGGCAAGCACACAGCCGTAGGGTTGCGCAGCGTGATTCAGCGCCTGCGGCTGCAATATGGCAACCGCTTCGATTTCGAGATCGAAAGCCAGGTGGGGCATGGGACGCGCGTCATCGTTACTCTTCCGACCGATAAGAGGAGGGTCTATTGAGCGAAGGGGGCAGCCGATGCTAAGCCTCCTGGTTGCGGATGACGAAGACATCGTGCGTTCGGCCATCAAGTCCATCATTGGCCGGGGGGCGCTCGCCATCCATCTCATCGGTGAAGCGGCAACCGGGGAGGAAGCCATCAGCCTGGCCCACCAGATGCGCCCGAAGATCGTCCTGATGGACGTGAAAATGCCCGGGCTCAACGGGTTGGAGGCAGCCCGCGCCATCCGCGCCGAATCCCCCTCGACCAAGATCATCATGCTCACCGCTTACGACGAGTTCTCTTTTGCGCAGGAGGCTCTGCGGCTGGGTGCATCAGACTATTTGCTCAAGCCGATCCGGCCGTCCGCTCTGCTTGAGGTGCTCAGCCGCATCCAAAAGGAGATCGAGCAAGAGGAAAAGCATTTGATCGAGACCGAGCAGGCCAGCACCCGCCTCAGGGATTCCCTACCTCTGATCGAAGCCAGGCTCGTCTACGATCTCGTACAAGGGGCGGTGAGCTCCAGCAAGGCTTCTGACCTGATTGCCAACCATCTAGGCAAGAGCATCGCCTGGCCGGTCGTCATGTTGGTTGACATTGATCGCTTTCAGGCCACCGTCCAGGGCATGGAAGCCGAGAAACTCGACCTGTTCTGCAATCTCCTGACCGACATCGTGCGGCGCGCCATCCCTGTGCCGGAACGTTGTCTGGTCGGCCAGATTCGGCCCGGGATCATCGCGGTCATTCTGTCAGCCGAGGCCGAATTCGCCGATTCAGGCAAGCTCCGGGCGCTTGGACATACCATCCGCTCCGCTATCGAGTCGGGCGCTCCCGTCACCGCGACGATTGGAATTGGACGGCGCTGTGAACACCTGGACATGATCCCGCTCTCTTACTCCCAGGCGAGCGAGGCTATCTGGCACAAACTCCACTTTGGCCGTAATTCGGTCATCACCAGTGACGATCTGCAGAGGCTCGATCGAGAACCCCGTCCGTATCCGCTAGGCCTGGAGCATGAACTCATCGCGAATATCCGGCTGGGCCAACGCCAGGCCAGCACCGATCTGCTGGGCCAGATTGTGGATTTCATGCTAGAGAAGCTCGCCGCCCCGCCGGAAACCATCTATACACGATTTATGGAGTTGATGGTCCTCATCTCCCGCGCCGTCATGGACACCGGCGCGCCGATCGCCGAGATTCTGGAGTTATCGCACCGGCAATTGAAGGCCCTGAGACGGCTGAAGACCGGCAGCGAGATGCGCGCCTGGATCATTGAGAGCATGACGCTGATGATGTCCAGAATACCGAGCGCAGATCGAGGGGATATGTTGGTCGAGCAGGCGATCGCGCTGATGCGTGAGAAACTGGACCAACCCGGTCTTCAGCTCAAGGACATCGCCGCAGCTATCCATGTCAGCCCCTCCCATCTGGCGCATCTGTTGAAAGAGAGAACCGGGGTTAGCTACGTCAGGTATATGATGATGCTGCGCATGGAGAAGGCCAAGAAGTTATTGGCGACGACCGATATGACCATGGCTGCCGTGGCTTCAGCGGTCGGTTACGAAGATGCGAGCTACTTTCATCGCATCTTCCGCCGCGAGACCGCGATGACGCCTTCGGCCTACCGTCGGCTGGCGTGCTCCGGACATGCCTCCACGCCCCCACCTCTGGCAGACCAACCGCACAATCTCTACAACCACTGATCAAGGGAAACGGCGATGAAAGTTCTGGTCATCAATTGCGGCAGTTCCACTATTAAGTATCAGGTGTACGACGCCCAGGGGAAAGTGGTTCTGGCCAAAGGGATTGTGGCCAGGTTAGGCGAGAAGGGATCTTACTTGAGCCAGCAGACGGCCCATAGCGATGTCCGTCGGGAGCTCCCCATCGCTTCGCACGCCGAGGGGTTTCAGCTCCTGGTCCAGGCCCTGCTAGACCCTCAGGACGGCGTGCTGGGGGACCTCTCCGAGATCATCGCTGTCGGCCACCGGACGGTGCACGGGGGCGACGTCTTCGTCGAATCAAGCATCATTACGGATGAAGTCATCAGGAAGATGGAGGAGCTCATCCCCCTGGCGCCCATTCACAACCCGGCGAACCTGCTGGGAATCCACGAAGCGATGCGCATCTTTCCCAACGTCCCACACGTCGCCGTTTTCGATACGTCTTTCCACCAGACGATGCCGCGCAAGGCTTTCCTGTATGCCCTGCCTTATGAATATTATGAAAAGCACAAAATCCGGAAATACGGATTTCACGGCACCTCCTGCCGCTATGTCAGTCAAGAAGCCGCGCGTATGCTCAACAGACCGATTGAAGCACTTAAGATGGTGATCTGCCATCTGGGCAATGGCGTCACGATTGCCGCTGTGGATGGTGGCAGATCAATTGACACCAGCATCGGCTTTGCGACGTTCTCCGGCGTGATGATGGGCACCCGGTCAGGCGATATTGACCCCGGCCTGACGTTCTTCTTGAATAGACAGTCGGGGATGAGTTTGGAGCAGATTGAGAACCTGTACTATCACGAGAGCGGCCTGTTAGGAGTGTCAGGCGTCAGCAACGATATGCGTGTAATTGTTGACCAGGCCAGGGCCGGGAATGATCGCTGCCAGCTAGCGCTGGAGATGTTCGCCTATCGAGTCAAAGCCTACATCGGAGCGTACGCCGCTGCCCTGGGGGGATTGGATGTCTTGGTATTCACGGCCGGGATTGGCGAGAACGCCCCTGTCGTGCGCGAAGCCATCTGCGAGGGATTGGGGTTTCTGGGCATTGGCCTGGATAGGGCGAAGAATGAGCAAGCGCTCGCTATACAGTCCGATATTAGCCTGGCCCAGTCGCGCGTCCGAGTTCTGGTCGTCCCGACGAACGAAGAGCAGATGATTGCTCTCGATACGGTGAGGCTGGCGGAACTGGCCCGTCATGCCACACCCAGCCCATCAGAGCGAGACAGGTAAATCAGCCACGGGCCTGGTCAGGCAACCTTCGCCTCCTGGCGTAAGCTATCGAGCGTAGCGCCGCTGCCACTCATACAGCTTGGTGATCGCCTCCAGCGGCGTGAGCGAGGACACATCCAGTTCCTTCAACTCCTCCACCAGCGGGCTGGTCTCCGGGAACAGGGCCAACTGCTGCGCCAGGCCCAGGTGGCTGGGCCGCTTGGTCGCCTGGGGCGCGTGCCGCTCCAGGTGCGCCAGGATCTCCGTCGCCCGGTTGATGATGGGTCGCGGCAGACCCGCCAGTTGGGCCACATGGATGCCGTAGCTACGGTCGGCCCCGCCGGGAACGATCTGATGCAGGAAGACCACCCGGTCACCCTCCTCGACCACGGCCACGTTGTAGTTGCGCACATAGGGCAGAATCTCGGCCAGTTCGGTCAGCTCGTGGTAATGGGTGGCGAAGAGCGTCCTGGCGCGCAGGGCGGGATGGTTGTGCAGGTATTCGACGATGGCCCAGGCGATGGAGACGCCATCGTAGGTGCTGGTACCGCGCCCGATCTCATCGAGGATGATCAGGCTGCGCTGAGTGGCGTGGTGCAGGATGTTGGCCGTCTCGACCATCTCCACCATGAAAGTGGATTGCCCGGCCGCGATCTCGTCCTGAGCGCCGATACGCGTGAAGATACGGTCCACCAGCCCGATGCGCGCCGCCTCCGCCGGTACGAATGAGCCGATTTGGGCCATCAGGACGATCAGCGCAACCTGGCGGATAAAGGTTGACTTGCCACTCATATTCGGGCCGGTGATGATCAGGATACGCTCCTCCGGTGTGAAGCGCACGTCGTTGGGCACGAAACGCTCATCCTGGAGCGCTAGCTCGACCACCGGATGCCGCCCGGCGCGGATGTCCAGCACGTCCGCGTCGGTGAGTTCGGGCCGGACGTAGTTGTGGGCCACCGCCGCTTCGGCCAGCGCGAGCAGCACATCCAGTTCGGCCAGAGCGCTGGCCGTTGCCCGCAGCCGCCCCGCCTCCTGGCCGATGCGGTGGCAAACCTCGCGGAACAGCCCGGCCTCGATCTCCTGGATGCGCTCGTCCGCGTTCAAGATGAGCGTCTCATACTCCTTCAACTCCGGCGTGATAAAGCGCTCAGCCCCGGTCAGCGTTTGCTTGCGGATGTAGTTCGAGGGCACCGCGTTCAGGTTGGCGTGGGTGACCTCGATATAATAGCCGAAGACTTTGTTATAGCCGACCTTGAGCGACTTAATGCCGGTTCGTTCGCGCTCGACCCGTTCCAGGTCGGCCACCCACTTGCGGGCATCGCGTGAGGCCGCGATGATACTATCCAGTTCAGCCGAATAGCCCGGCCGGATGATCCCGGTCCCACTCAGGGTTGCCGGCGCATCCTCCGCAATCGCCTGGCCGATCAGCGTGGCGACCTCAGCGCAGGGATCGAGGCGGGAAAACAGGGAATGCAGAGGGCTATCGGTGTGCCCTTCGCCGGCCTGTTTCAGCCGCGCCACACCCTCTAGCGTCCGCGCCAGGCCCAGGACATCGCGCGGCCCGGCCGAGCCGGCGACGACGCGATTGGTGATGCGCTCCAGATCGCCCAGGCCCTTGAGGAGCGCCCCCAGTTCGGCCCGCAGCGGCGCATCGGTGACGAGCGCACCCACCCGGTCGAGGCGTTCTTCGAGTGGTGCACGCTGCGTCAACGGCTGGTGGATCCACTGGCGCAGCAGCCGGCCGCCCATCGGTGTCTGGGTGGCATCGAGCACACCTAAGAGCGAGCCGCGCCCACCCTGACCACGGATCGTCTCGGTCAGTTCCAGGTTGCGGCGCGTGGCGGCATCGAGCGCCATGAACGCCTCGGTGCTGTACGTCCGTAGCCCAGTCAACTGGCCTGGCATGAGCGCCTGGGTCTGCGCCAGGTACTGGATGATGGCGCCGGCGGCCTGGGTCGCCAGCGGTAACCCCTCGCAGCCATAGGCGGCCAGCGACGCCACGCCGAAATAGTCCAGGAGTGCGCGGCGGGCGTTGCCCGGCTCAAAGCGCCATCTCGGCAGCGGGGTCAGGGGGACCCCATGCGTTCCGATGAGTTCCCTTGAGTTCTCCCGCGTTTCTAGGGAAGGTTCCTCCGGCAGGATCACCTCGGCCGGTTGCAGGCGGGCCAGTTCCCGCTGGAGCGTCTGGGCCCAACCCTCACCGACGATCTGGGTTGTGGCGAACTCGCCGGTGGTGATGTCTACATAGGCCAGGCCGGCCCGGTTGTCCTCGGCGACGACGGCGGCCAGGTAATTGTTGCGCTTCTCGCTCAGCAGCCCCGGCTCAATCACTGTGCCCGGCGTGACGATGCGGGTGACCTGGCGCGGTACCAGCCCCTTGACCGGTTCCTCGCCCATTTGCTCGCAGATGGCGACGTGATAGCCTTTGGCGACCAGGCGGGCGATATAGCTCTCGGCGGCATGGTAAGGCACACCGGCCATGGGCACGCGCACGTCGCGCGCCACCGGCCGCGAGGTCAGCACCAGGTCAAGCTCGCGAGCGGCGACCTCCGCGTCTTCATCAAACGTCTCATAGAAATCACCCAGGCGGAAGAAGATGATCGCCTGGGGGTACTGACGCTTGATCTGCAAATACTGCCGGCGCACCGGCGAGACATCGCTCATGGGAGTTAGCGACGATTCTATCTCTTTCGAGTGGCGCGTTCACGCCACTCCCAGTATTCCCCAAGATTGCGGTAGGGGGCAGCCGAATCTATAGCTCGTGCCATATCCTCCGTCAGGCAATTCATCCAGTAACCATAGCTTCATCTTGACGGCTGTAGATGATACCCAGAACAAAATGCCTGCTGTACTGCTCATAAGGGGAACTTACGGGCCCAGCGAAGCGTAGGCCGGCAGCCCGCCGGCAGGCGTGGCGGTGAGGACAGCGCGCACAATCGCCTGAGCGACGACCTCGGCGGCAAACGCACCAACAGTGTTCACGTCGGCCTCGACCTGGCCGGTCGCCAGCGCGAAGAGGGTATCGCCGTCGAACATGGTATGGGCCGGGCGCACGGCACGGGCGATGCCGTCGTGGGCCATCTGCGCCACCTTGTTTGCGCCCTCCTTGGTCAGGTTGGCGTTTGTGGCAACGACACCGATGACGGTATTGCCGGGCGCGCCGAAGCGCAACGGTGGCCCGCTGACACGCTCGCGCAACACGCTCAGTGTATCTGCGAAGCCAGTCCCATCAGGCCGGCGCGCCCCGGCCAGAATGTGCCCGGTTCGCGGGTCCATCACGTCACCGAAGGCGTTGACGGCCACCAGGGCACCCACGATTAGCCCGCCGCCCAGGTCCACGCTGGCCGTGCCCACTCCGGCCTTCATTGCCTGGGGCAGGCCCAACACCTTGCCAACCGTCGCGCCAGCACCGGCACCGACGTTGCCTTCGGCCACCGGGCCATCATTCGCGGCCAGACAGGCGGCGTAGCCCATGGCCGCATCGGGCCGCACATCGGAGCGCCCAATGCCCAGGTCAAAGAGGATGGCAGCGGGCACAATCGGGACCCTGGCTACCCGCATGTCGAAGCCGATGCCTCGCTCCTCCAGATAGCGCACCACGCCCGTGGCCGCTTCCAGGCCGAAGGCGCTGCCACCGGCTAACACGACCGCATGGGCCTTCTGTACGATGTGCAGCGGGCGCAGCGGGTCGGTCTCGCGGGTGCCAGGCGCGCCGCCGCGCTGGTCCACGCCGCCTACCGCGCCCGCCGGACACAGGACGACGGTGCAGCCGGTCAGCGCCACCAGATCGTGGGCATGACCGACCTGAATACCGGGGATGGCGGTGAGGGTCGTGTTAACCTTCTCCTCCTACAGGGTGGTGGTCAATGCCCCGGTAGGCCCCGATGAACCTGATGATGCGCCGCTCATCGAATTCGTCGAAGGCACCCAGGCACGTCCAGGCCGTCAGGGCGACAGGATGAGGCATAGCCGGATACGGTGCCAGGACGACTTGCGTGTTGTAGCGCGCGACGATGGCCCTGAGCCTATCAAGCACGTCATTAGGGACATTATTATACTGGACGAGCACACCCCCTATCCTCCAGATTGTGGGCCTGAAGCCCGATGAATATCAGCCCCAGCGCGGCGAGACATTATAGGGCGGATTTTATCCGCTGGCAACTCTGTTGCGACCGTCGCTCAAGCGGAGTATAATCGCCCGCTACATATAGATGAATAGGAGTGCTATTTGAGGGCGTTGATCACCGGCGTGGGTGGCTTCGCCGGAAGCCATCTGGCCCAATACCTCTTGACCCAACCCGATACAGAGGTTTTCGGTTGCGTGCTCCACCGCGATCTGCCCCACGCCTGGCTGCCTCCCGCTGTCCATCTGCTGGAGGCCGATCTGCGCGAGCCGGAGGCCGTCCAACGCCTCCTGGCCGGGGTGCAACCCGACCTGGTTTTCCACCTGGCTGCTCAGGCCTTCGTCCCGCAATCGCTCCAGGACCCCTGGGCCACCCTGGAAAACAACATTCGGAGCCAGGTCAACCTGCTGGAGGCTGCCATTCGGCAGGCGCAACCGCCGCGCCTGCTCGTCGTCGGCTCGAACGAAGAATACGGCCAGGCGCGGCCTGATGAATTGCCGCTGCGCGAGGACAGCCCGCTGCGCCCGAATAGCCCCTATGCCGTGAGCAAGGTCACCCAGGACCTGCTCGGTCTACAGTACTTCCTGAGCTATGGGCTTCATATCGTGCGCGTGCGGCCTTTCAACCACATCGGCCCCGGCCAGGACGAGCGCTTCGTCGCTCCCAGCTTCGCCAAGCAGATCGCCGAGATCGAGGCCGGCCTGCGCCCGCCGGTTGTCCGTGTCGGCAATCTGGAGGCACAACGTGACTTCAGCGATGTCCGCGATGTCGTCCGCGCCTACAGCCTGATCTTGCAGCACGGCACGCCCGGTGAAGTCTACAACGTATGCTCCGGCCGACCGCGCGCCGCCCGTGAACTGCTTGACATCATGCTCAGAGCCAGCCCGGCAGCCATCACCGTCGAACACGACCCGGCCCTGATGCGCCGCGTGGACACACCTATCAGCTACGGCGACCCAACCCGCCTGCGCGCCGCCACCGGCTGGCAGCCGGCGATCCCCTTTGAGCAGACGGTGCGGGATGTGCTGGAAGACTGGCGTAAGAGGGTAAAACGCAAGGCGTAAAATAAAGTACGGGGAGGATTTAGATGGGCAGACCTAAGGTCGCTCTCATCACAGGGATCACCGGACAGGACGGCTCATATCTGGCTGATTTCTTGCTGGACCAGGGGTATGAAGTGATCGGTATGGTGCGGCGGTCGAGCACGGTCAACTTCGACCGCATCCGCCATATCCAGGACCGCATCACCATCGCCCAGGGCGATTTGCTCGATCAGATGTCCATTGTGGACATCCTGCGCGAGCACCGCCCTCACGAGGTGTACAACCTGGCCGCCCAGTCGTTCGTGCCGACCTCGTGGAAACAGCCGGTGCTCACCGGCGAGTTCACCGCCCTGGGCGTCACTCGCATGCTCGAAGCTGTGCGCATCGTGGACCCGGAGATCAGGTTCTACCAGGCCAGCAGTTCAGAGATGTTCGGCAAAGTCAAACAGACGCCGCAGAACGAGGATACCCCCTTCCATCCGCGCAGCCCATACGGTGTGGCTAAGGTATACGGCCATTACATTACGGTCAACTACCGCGAAAGCTACGGCCTGTTCGCCTGCTCTGGCATCCTCTTTAACCACACCTCGCCGCGCCAGGGGCTGGAGTTCTTCACGCCTAAAATCACGCACGGCGCGGTCCAGATCAAGCGGGGCCAGGCCAGCAAGCTGTACCTGGGTAACCTCGACGCCCGCCGTGACCTGGGCTATACCCCCGACTACGTGCGAGCGATGTGGCTCATGCTCCAGCAGGACCACCCCGATGATTATGTCGTCGCCAGCGGCGAGACGCACTCGGTGCGGGAAGTGTGCCAACTGGCCTTCGGCCAACTCGGACTGAACTGGGAGGACTACGTCGTCGTCGATCCGCAGTTCCTGCGGCCGGCCGATGTGGACTTGCTGGTGGGCGATGCCAGCAAGGCCCGGCGCGTGCTTGGCTGGGAGCCGACGCTCAACTTTGAGGCGCTGATCCACCTCATGGTCCAGGCTAACCTCAAAGCTGCCTGACCTTTGATTTCAGCTTCAATCTCATCTCATCCAGAGGAGATTCATATGCAAGATACGATCATTCGCTTCGGCACCGATGGCTGGCGCGGCACTATCGCCGAAGACTACACCTTCACCAACGTCCGGCGTTGCGCTCAGGGCTTCGCCAACTATCTATTGGAGCAGCAGGGCGCTAGCGGGCGGAGCATCGTTGTCGGCTACGATAAACGTTTCGGCTCAGAGCGGTTTGCCGCTGCGGCAGCCGAGGTGCTGGCCGCCAACAACATCCCGGTCCTCCTGACCGAGGGCGCTACGCCGACGCCGGTCATCTCCTATGCCGTTGTCGCTAACGGCGCTGCCGGGGCGATCAACATCACCGCCAGCCATAACCCGGGCTCGGACAACGGCTTCAAGGTGCGTAACCAATATGGCGGGGCTATTGACCCGGCCGGGCTCAAGCAGATCGAAGCCCGCATCCCGCCCTCTGAGGCCGTCAAGCGGCTGGACCTGGAGGAGGCCCAGAGGCGCGGCCTGGTGCGCCTCTTCGACCCCGCCCCGGCCTATCTGGAACACCTCAAAGACCTGATTGATGTCGAGCCGATCAAGCGGGCCGGGCTGACCGTCGTCGTGGACGCCATGTGGGGTAATGGGGCCGGCTGGTTTCCGCGCCTCCTCGGTGACGGCGCGACCCGCATCATCGAAATCCACAACCACCGTAACCCGATCTTCCCGGAGATGACCCGGCCGGAGCCCATCCCGCCCAACGTGAACGCTGCCCTGGCCAAGGTGCGCGAGGTCGGTGCCGATATAGCCATCATCACCGACGGCGACGCCGACCGCATCGGCGTGGGCGACGAGAACGGCGGCTTCATTGACCAACTCCGGGTCTATGCCCTGCTGGTGCTGTACCTGCTTGAGGTGCGCGGCGAGCGTGGGCCCATCGTCAAGACGCTGTCAACCACCTCTATGCTGAACAAGCTGGGCCAGTTGTACCACGTGCCGGTGTACGAAACGGGCGTGGGCTTCAAGTACGTTGCGCCGAAAATGCTGGAGACCAATGCAATGATCGGCGGCGAAGAGAGTGGCGGCTATGCCTTCCGCCATCACGTGCCGGAGCGCGACGGCATCCTGGCCGGGCTGTTTATGCTCGATTTCCTGGTGCGGACCGGCCGCAAGCCCACCGAGTTGATCGCCGATCTATTTAGCAAGGTTGGGGCGCACTACTACGAGCGGGTGGACCTGCATTTTCCGATGGAACAGCGCGAGGCCATACAGCAGCGCATCCTGACCGCCAACCCGGAACGCATCGGCGGGCTGCGCGTCACCGGCTTGAACACGACCGATGGCTATAAGTTCGGGCTGGAGGACGGCGGCTGGCTGCTCATCCGCTTCTCCGGCACCGAGCCGATCCTCCGCGTCTACACCGAAACCACCCACCAGGACCTTGTCCAGCCGATCCTGGACGACGGCGTGAAGCTGCTGGGTCTAAGTGACTGAAGATGAGTATCTGTCACCCTGAGCAGCAAAGGGCCTCCGGTCAGCGGTGCCGGGATGCCCCGCTTTGCTCAGAATGACAGGAGGCCTGCCTGCTGATGTTGGTTGACTCCCACTGCCACCTGGACCTGCCCCACTTTGATGCCGACCGCGAGGCGGTGATCGCGCGGGCGTGGGCCGCCGGGGTGACACGGCTGGTGACCATCGGTACGGGCCTGCCCAGCAGCCGCGCCGCCCTGGCCCTGGCCGAACGCTACGCCGGCATCTACGCCGCCGTCGGCGTTCACCCGCACGAGGCCAAAGATTTCGATGAGACAACACTAACCGAACTGGAGGCGCTGGCGCAACACCCTAAAGTCGTTGCCATCGGCGAGATCGGCCTGGACTTCTACCGTGACTGGTCGCCCCGCGACGCGCAGGCGCGGGCCTTCGAAGCCCAGCTTGACCTGGCGACCCGGCTGGAGTTACCGGTCATCGTCCACGACCGCGAGGCCCACGCTGCGGTTCTGGCAACCTTGCGGGCACACTTACCCCCCTCTCCCTCCCAGGGAGAGGGGCCGGGGATGAGGGGTGTGCTGCACTCCTTCTCCGGCGACACGGCAGTGGCCCAGGCTGTGCTTGCGCTCGGCCTGTACCTGGGCTTCACCGGGCCGGTCACCTTCCCCAAAGCGGCCGACCTGAGAACGGTCGTCGCGGCCGTCCCGCTGGAGCGGCTATTGGTTGAAACCGATGCGCCCTACCTGACACCGCAGCCCTACCGAGGCCAGCGCAACGAACCCGCCTATGTCCGCTACGTCGCCGAAGGCGTCGCCGCGATCAAGGGCCTATCCTTTGAAACCGTCGCTGAACAGACGACGGCCAATGCTGAGGCGCTGTTCTTTAGCCACACGGATACGGAGACACAGAAAAGGCCGGGGTGACGAATGACGAAGGACGGCTGCCCTTCGTCGTTCTGCGCGCCTTCGTGGTAAAATCTGGGCTGTTATGCCGCCAGACCTGAGCATCGTCATCGTCAGTTGGAATGTCCGGGAACTGCTGCGACGCTGCCTGGACTCCATCTATTCTCCCCTTAATAGAAGAGAGGAGCAAGGGGAAAGGCCACTGACCACTGAAGTGATCGTTGTGGACAATGCCTCTATGGATGGCAGTGCGGCTCTGGTTGCGGCCGAGTTCCCCCAGGTCCGGCTGATCGCCAACGCCGAGAATCGCGGTTTCACCGGCGGCAACAACCAGGGTATCGCTGTGAGCCGCGGGCGTTATGTCATGCTGCTCAATCCGGATACCGAGGTCGTCGGCGACGCACTGGCAGCCATGGTCGCTTACATGGACAGCCGGCCGGAGGTCGGGGTGCTCGGGCCGCAACTGCTCTATCCGGACGGTTCAGTCCAATCGTCGCGGCGGCGCTTCCCCACCTTTGGCACGGCTCTGTTTGAGAGCACCTGGCTGCAGTCCTGGGCACCGCCGGGCCTATTGGAGCGTTATTACGTATTGGACCGGCGCGATGATGAGACCAGCGAGGTGGATTGGGTGATGGGGGCCTGCCTGGTCGTCCGGCGGGAGGTGATCGAGCGGGTGGGGGGGTTGGACGAAGGCTTTTTTATGTATTCGGATGAGCCGGACTGGTGCAAGCGGATTAAGGACGCCGGCTGGAAGGTGGTGTATTTCCCCGGCGCACGGGTGATTCACCATGAGGGCAAGAGCAGCGAGCAAGTCGTACCTGCCCGCCATATCTACTTCCAGACAAGCAAGGTCCGCTACTTCCGCAAGTATCACGGGCCGCTGGCGGCAGGGGCCTTGCGGTTCTTCCTGCTGGCGCTCTATGGTCAGCAACTCGTGCTCGAGGCCACGAAGGCCGTGCTGGGCCACAAACGTCCGTTACGCCGCCAACGGGTGGCCGCCTATTGGCAGGTGCTCCGCTCCGGGCTCAAGTAGATCATGCGTATCGGGCTGATTACCGGCGAATATCCCCCGCTAGAGGGGGGCGTGGGCGACTTCACGCGGGCGCTGGGCCGGGCGCTGTCGGCCTTCGGTCATGAGGTGCACGTGATCACCAGTTGGGCCTGCCGTTTGCCCGGGCTGGGTCCGGTGCTCGACGCGGCTCCGCTGCCGCATCCCGTGATCCAGAGCTGGGACTGGAGTGCCTGGGGCCACCTGACCTGGCTGGCTCAGGAACTCAAGCTCGACATCCTCAACCTCCAATATCAGGCCGCTGCTTATAAGCTACATCCGGCCATTAACCTGTTTCCCCTATGGCACCAGCTTAACCAACCCCTGGGCACTGAGCATTGGGCACCGGTGGTGACGACCTTTCACGATCTGAAGACACCCTATCTCTTTCCTAAGGCCGGTCGCCTGCGCTGGTGGGCCGTCGAGGTGCTCGCCCGCACCTCGGCCGCAGTTATTGTGACGAACACCACCGATTATGAGCGCCTGCGACAGGTCGGGCTCAGCCAGCGCGAGGACCGGCTGAAGCTGATCCCTATCGGGAGCAACATCGTCCCTCAGCTTCCGCCCGGCTACAGGCGCGATGTCTGGCGCGCCCGCTACGGGGCCAGGCCAGAGGACCTGTTGCTGGGCTATTTCGGCTTCCTGAACGAGAGCAAGGGGGTGGATACCCTCTTGCGGGCATTGGCGCGCCTGGTTAACGCCGGCCAACCTGCCCGCCTGCTCCTGATCGGTGGGCGCACCGGCACCAGCGATGCTACCAACGTAGCCTACGCTGAATATATCAATGGGCTCATCAACGAATTGGCGCTGGGGACACGGGTCCGGGCGACCGGCTTCCTGCAGCCAGCCGAGGTCTCGGCCACCTTCAAGGCGCTTGACATCTGTGTCTTGCCTTACCGTGAGGGCGCTTCATTC
>CADDZL010000030.1 GCA_902812335.1 Chloroflexota bacterium
TCTCTGTTTGGCTACATCCGTTACAGACAGAAGAAGCCCTGCTGGCCCCGGCTCCTGGTACCTCCGGAGATATTGGCGGGCGAGAAGATCGCTTGCGTGAGAGATAAGAATCTTCAGATCATCAACGTGGCTAGCCGTGCCCTTGTCCCTGCTACCGCATCAGCACCAACCCTCTACAACTTACTGAAGGGCTGGAAGTCGTGCAAGCGGCCTGATCTCCAGTCGGCGATCAAATCGCTTACGGCACAAGGAATCTAGACATATACATAACCAATGGTGATGGAACAGGCCGCACAAAACTATTGACGAACAGCTATTTAGGGCCATGGTCACCCTGCGCTGCGCAGGGTCTCGCAGCCGCAACGTAGAGGTGCTTCGCTGCCCAGGCGCTCACGCTCAGGGCTTGGGCTTAGCATGACGGAGCGGTGATCTGCTGAGACTGTCAAGGCGCGCAGAAGGCTCCTGGCCATAAACGCACTGCGTCACGGCCAAGGGGCCGCACCCGCGGATCACGCCCGGAGCTGTGTACCGCACTTGTTGCAGAAGCGTGCGCTGGGTGGATTCGAAGCCCCGCACCTGGTGCAGCGGTCTAGATCGGCCGACTGCACAGCCGGCGATACGACCTCGGCCCCGGGCTGTTCTGCCGGGGCGGGTTCACCGGCCTCCTGGCGCAAGTCCTCGATTGTGCCCCGCGTGGCTCGCTGAAACTCACGGATCGTCTGGCCGAGCGCGCGACCAATCTCGGGCAAGCGTGACGGCCCGAATATGAGCAGCGCTGCCAGGGCGATCAGGAGCAGGTCAAGCGGTTCGAACCTGAATGGCATAATCGCCTCCCAATCATGGGGTTACGCGCCACAATCATCCTCATATTGTACACACTATTATACTACCTTACAGCACATTCGCGCCAGGTCCATCCAAGTATCGGCTAACACACTCAGCAAAATACCTCTTGCCAACCTGGACGACGTATGCTATAATCTCGCCATTGCGGGCGCGTAGCTCAGCCGGTCAGAGCGCACGGTTCACATCCGTGAGGTCAGAGGTTCGAGCCCTCTCGCGCCCATCGCTTCAGGCCCCAAACGTCAGACCTCAGAGCACGCAATGAAGATGGTCCGATCCGAGGGTAGGATACTGAAAGGACCTCAGAGCACGGGCTTCTGAGGTCTGATGTCTCATAAACGGCGGAGCACAATGGTCCAGGAGAAGAAAGGCAGGCCCGCCTTCCAACTAGACTGGTTGTTGACCAACCTGCGCTGGTTGTTCATTGTCAGCGTGGCGGTCGTTGCTGCTCTGCTTGGCCCGGGTCAGGCCACACAGCCTGGCTTCGCTACTCTGCTCATCATCACCGTTCTCTATAATCTGGCTATCCTCTTCTGGCTCACGTTGCGCGCCTGGTCGCGCGACCTGACGCTGCTGACCCTGGCGATTGACCAGCTCATTCTATTGGCCTTCTACACCACCTATGGTGGAGCGCAGACGCCGGTGTTGTTCCTGGGCTTGCTGCCCATCCTGACCGCCGCTCTGCGCTTTGGATGGCTGGCCGGGTTGGGAATGGTGGCCCTGGTGGTTGGTGAATACCTGTTTGTGGCCATCAGGAGCGCCCCGGCCCCGTTGGGCGCAAACGCCTGGCTGGCCCTCTTGCTTAACGCGCTTATCTTTGCGCTTCTGGCCGCTGCCGGGGTCTTTTTCGCCCAGCGTGCTTTCTTTATGATCCGCCAGGCTCGTTGGAGAGAGGAGGAGGAAGAGTTGCGGCGGCAGCGTATAGCGCGCGAACGGGCCAGGATCATCTACGAGATGGCCAGCACGCTGAGCGCGACGCTGAGTTATGAGCGTGTGTTGGAGACGGCGCTGGATGTGGTGACGGTCGGCCTGAGCGAGCTTGGGTCGGTCGGCTCGCAGATCGTAGGCGCCGTCTTTCTCTTTAAGGATGACCGGTTGCCGGTTGTCGCCTCACGTTATCTGGCCTCATCAGATCAGCAGAAGGTCATCCCAGGCCGTGAGGGCCTGATCGCCCAGGCGTTGGAGGCGGGCGAGGCGATCATCGCCGACAGTGTCGCCGATGACCCGGAACTGGGCGATTTCATCTCACTGCGCAGTTGCCGTTCGCTCGTCGTCATCCCCCTGCGGGCTGGGTTTGAGAACTACGGTGCCTTGGTGTATGGGAGCCAGGCTGCCAACGTCTTCACGCCGGACCATCTCGAACTGTTCACGGCAGTGGGCAACCAGGCCATCATCGCCCTGCAGAATGCCCGCCTGTACCAGAGTCTGCTGGAGGAAAAAGAGCGCATCATCACCGTGGATGAGGATGCCCGCAAGAAAGTCGCCCGCGACCTGCACGATGGGCCGACGCAGAGTATTGCCGCCATTGCGATGCGCCTGAACTTTGCCCGCCGCTTGCTCGAGCGCGAGCCCGAACGGACCGCCGAGGAACTGCGCAAGATCGAGGAGTTGGCGCGGCGCACAACCAAGGAAATCCGGGGGATGCTGTTTACGCTGCGACCGCTGGTGCTGGAAACCCAGGGCCTGACGGCAGCTCTGACGCAGTACATTGAGAAGCTGCGAGATACCTATGACCTCAACGTGATCCTCCAGGCTGAGCCGGGCGTCGAGGAGGTCCTGGACCGCAACCGTCAAGGGGTCATCTTCTACGTCATTGAGGAGGCGATCAATAACGCCCGCAAGCACGCCGAGGCACAGCATATCTGGGTCCGATTGCGGCTCCGGGGCAACACCTTCATGGCTGAAGTCGAGGACGACGGTGTCGGCTTCGAGGTCGAGGCAGTAGATGCTTCCTACGACCAACGCGGCAGCCTCGGTATGCTCAACATGCGCGAACGAGCCGAGTTGATTGATGCGACGCTGCATATCCGGTCCGCACCGGGTCAGGGCACATGCATCACTCTGCTCGTGCCACTTGAGGCACGGACATACGCAGCCCAGGCGTCCACGCCCGGGCCAACCACGGATGCGCCGGCGGGCGGGGTATGACCGACCTGTGGGCCTGGCTGGATGGGCTGGGGTACCGGCGCGAACTGGCGCTGTGGGTTGGCCTTTCCATCCTGCTGCATACACTAGGGGCACTGCTGGCCTGGCGTTTCCGCCATCCGCTCAGGGGACGCCTGGCGATGGGCCTGAGCCGCCTGCGCGGCCACTGGGGCGGACCTCTGCTGCTTGAGAGCATCAGGCTGGCCTATTTCCTCCTCCTGCCCTACGCTATTCTGATCAGGCGCGGGGTGCTCGAATTGCAGACGTTGGGGCTGCTGGGTCCGGCCGACCCCGGCCAGAGTTTGCTGGGTTGGGGCGGCGAATGGGTGGTCGCGGCCGGCCGGATGATGGCGCTGGGCCTGGCCGGAGCGCTGGTCCTGAGCTGGGGCTGGCGCAATTACGCCTCGCAAGTTCCAGGCGCTGGATTCCAGGTCGCCGGCCTGGGGCCTATCCTGCGCGAGACGGCCTATCTACAGGTCCACTGGGCATTCTACCGGGCAGCGCCGCTGCTGTGGTTCGGGCCGACCGGGGAAGGTTGGCCGGTGTTTATAGGGGTCGTCCTGGTCGGACTGGAGGCCGGGCTGGACCCACGTTTGTGGGCTGCGTTGCGGGAGCCGGCGCGGGCTCCCCGTCCCTTGCTCAAAGCGGCGCTATGCTGGCTGTCGGCCCTGGGCTTCGCCCTCACACACAATCTATGGCTGGTGGCAGCCGTTCACGCCGGGCTGACCTGGGGTAGTGCGCGCTGGCTGGGCCGGTTATCGAAGGATGAAGCTCAGGATGATCAGGGCGCTGAAGATGAGCCCGGCCAGCACTCCGATGCGCTTGAGGTCGCCGACGACGTACTTGTACTCTTCGCTGAAGTCCACCACGCGGGTTCGGATGTCCGCCGGCCGTGAGCCGGCAGCAGGCTTGCCACCACCAACGGGCCTTATGCCGGTTCCGGCCAGCCCAATAGTGGGCTGGCCAACTGCCTGCGGCCTCTCCGCGGGCGGCCGGGCGATTGGCGGCACCGGCGGTGTGTTCAGCGCGGCCTTGCGAACGCGACGCGATTTCTTAGCCATAATCTAAACTCGTATCTCCTTCTCTGCGACGGCGAATACTTCTCTCTCAAAAAACCAGCGGAACGGCGCCAGGCCGAAGGCCACGCGGCGCAGTGCGCCCAGGACCGGGCCCTCCTGGCGGTTCTGTGGCGGACTGTCCAGCCATACTTTGGTTTGCTTGAATCCGGCCTGGCGCAACTCACGCCGCAGGCTGAGTGGGTCCTGTTCGTTGACATGGACATCTACGTTGACAGCCACGTTGAGCGCCCTCGGATTGGCCGGGTAGCGGTCCCCCTCGCCCATCAGTGTGCGCGCCAGGCGTACCACCGGGTAGGCGTAGACGTCGTACCAACGGTTAGGGGCAGTGTGAATCGCCACACGGCCGCCGGCTGCAAGCACACGCCGCACTTCACACAACGTCTGTCGCAACTCCCAGGGGTACAGGTGTTCAACGACATCGAACAGCAGCACCCGGTCGAATATTCCGTCGGGAAAGGGCAGGCGTTTGGCGTCGGCCCGGTAGACGCCGATGCGACCGGGCGCGCCGCTCTCGGCGTTGGCGACCGCTCGCGATAGGCTGACGGCGGCTTCGGCGTAATCTATCCCATAGGCATCGGACCCCAGGCGGGCGCATTGGCGCAGTATCTCGCCCCGGCCGCAGCCTACATCCAGCACGCGCATCCCCGGCGCGACCCCCGCCACGGCGAAGGCCGCCGCCAGCCGGCGCGATAGATGCTCGCCCTGCGTTCTCAGGTACTCGTCAAACCCCTCGCATGCCTCCAGGAAGTAGTCTTGATTGTACAATGAGGATGGCAGCGACCGTCGCCCATCCTTTGCGCCAGGTAGCATAGAACGAGGTCGAATTATACCAGAGAATGGGCGGATCAGCGAGTGGGTGATGCGGAGCCGGATGGAGCGCGCTTCCGGCACGCCGAGCACGGTGATGATGGCGAAGTAGACAATCAGCCCGGCCGCTGCAGGGATGACGACGGCGGCCAGCTTGCCGAGCAGGGTGGGGGGCAGGCGAGGGGTAACCCACTGACCTAGCCCATACGCGGCAGCGCCCAGAGCCCCGGCCGCCAGCGCTGCCTGACCTGCCAGAGGCCATATACCGGTGCCGCGCAGGCTGCCGATGCGCCGCTCCAGGAGCCAGAACATGATCAGCGCATGGCTGGTGAGCTGGATGCCATTGGCTAAGGCCAGGTCGGTGACCCGCAAGGGCCGCACCAGTGTCGGTACCAGCGCCGCTGCTAGGTAGATGCCGACACCGGCCAGGCCGACCAGCGCCGGCGTCAATGTGTCCTTATGGGCGTAGAAGGCGTAGACGAGCGGCAGATCCACAGCGGCAAAGGTCAAGCCCAGCAGGTAGAACCGCAGCAGTAGGGCTGTAGTCTCGGCATCGTGGGGCGTAAAGGTGCCGTGCTCGAACAGCAGCACGACAATTGGCCGCGCCAGAACGAACAGTCCAACCGTTGCAGGGATAATCAAGAGCAATACCAGCTTGAGCCCATGGGCCAGCGTCAGCAAGAAGGACGAATGGCCCCTATCGTTCGTTGTCATGGTGGCCGCCTGCCGCGACAGCGTCGGCAGGATAGCCATCGAGACGGCGGTCGAGACCAGGCCCAGGGGGAACTGGAACAGCGTGGTGGCGTAATTCATCCAGGCGATGCTTTGTTCACCGGTGCGCGAGGCGAGGTTGTAGCTCAAGCCGATGACCACCTGGCTGACGACCAGGCCGAGGACGACGGGGGCGTACAGGGCCAGGATGCGGCGCATGGCCGGATGGCGCCAGTTCAGGTTCAGGTGCAGATGGACGCCGCGCAAGCCCGGCAGTTGCAGCACCACCTGAAGCATGGCCCCGGCCAACAGGCCCAGCGCCAGGCTGGTCACGCCCAACCGTCCCCGGCCCCACAACAATGCCGCCACGACGATGGCCGCATTGAAGATGGCGGCGGTGAAAGCCGGCAGGCTGAAACGCTTGAGCGCATACAGCAGCCCGGACAGTACCCCGGAGACGTTAAGGAAGAGGACGGCGGGCACGGTGATGCGCAAGAGGCCCGCCGTCTGGTTCAGCAGGTCTGGATCGAAGCCGCCGCTGAGCAACCAAGCGACCTGAGGGGCAAAGACTTCGACGGCCAGGACAAAGGCGGCCAGGACGATGGTGAGAAGCCCCAGCAGCGTCCCAACCAGCCGCCATAACTCTTCGCGCTGTTCGTGGGTGGCATACTCGCTGAACAGCGGCACCAGCGCCGAGCTGACCATGCCGCCGACGAGCAGGTCGTAGAGCATTGTGGGCACGACAGCCGCGACCTGGAAGGCGCTGAGCGCGCCGATGGCCCCAAACAGGTCTGACTTGACCGTTTCGCGGACCAGGCCGAGCAGGCGGCTGGTGACGTTGCCCAGCGAGACGATGGTGGCGGCTCGGGCGATGCCGCTGACCTCAGGGGGTGTGACCTCGGACTCCATCAGCAGAAGCGCTCGATAATGGTTTGGATGAGCGCAGTCGTCGAGCGACCGGGGAGGGTAGGGACCAGGACGACGCGGCCGCCGTAGGTGGCGACGGCCGCGGCTTCAGGCGGGCCAGCCTTCGCATAGTCATCACCCTTAACATAGACCTCCGGCTTAAGCGCCAGGATCAGCCGCTCGGCGGTATCCTCCTCGAAGGGGATCACGGCATCCACGCAGGCCAGGGCCGCCAGCATACGGGCGCGGTCGGCCTCGAGCACCAGCGGCCGGGCCGGCCCTTTCAGGCGGCGGGCCGAGGCGTCGCTATTCAGCCCGACGTACAGCGCATCGCCTAGAGCACGGGCCGCCTCCAGCGAGGCGACGTGACCAGCATGGAGCAGGTCAAACAGGCCGTTAGTGAAGACGAGCGTCTGGCCGGCGGCGCGCAATGCCTGGCGTGCGGCGAGAGCCTGTTCGAGGGAAAGTATCTGGCCCACTTAGCCCCACTGTAGGCACGTCACCGTGCGCTCGATGCCGTCTATGCGGTGGATCGTGTCGTTCACCAGGCGGCTGATGGCGTCGAGGTCTTCTGCTTCTACGCTGATGATGACATCATAGGGTCCTGTTACGGCAACGGCTGATCTGACGAGCGGTTGGGCTCTGAGTGTCTCCAGCGCGCCCGCTGTCTTGCCCGCCGTCGTTGTCGCCAGAATGTAGGCTTTGACAGCCATGGGGTCATCTCCTCTCCGTTTCCTTAACTTCTGTAGATAATCCGTTGGGTATCGTTGATCGCTGATAGTAATCACAATACTCCCGGATCGCGCACAGTTCACAGCGGGGCCGGCCGGCCTTGCATACCAGGCGGCCATGCCGGATCAGGTTCAGGTGGAAGGCGTAATAGTCTTGCGGCGGGATCAGCTCTTCCAGGAGATCATGGGCCTGCTCGGCGGTGACCCGTGGCCCAATCAGCCCCAGCCGGCCGGTGACGCGATGGACGTGCGTATCCACAGGAAAGGCGGGTCGGTCGAGGCTGAACAGCAGAATGATCGCGGCTGTCTTGGGGCCGACGCCGTTCAGCCGGGTGAGCCAGGCTTTGGCTTCTTCAACCGGTAGATCGGCCAGGAAGCCCAGGTCCAGCCTGCCCCGTTCGGCGGTAATGGCGTGTAGCGCGGCCTGGATGCGCGGACCTTTCTGGTTGGCCAGCCCCGCCGGGCGGATAGCCTCGATCACGTCCTCCACTGGCGCATCGCGCACCGCTTCCCAGGAGGGGAAGCGCGCCCGCAGCGCCGCATAGGCTACATCGCGGTTCAGATCGTTGGTGTTCTGTGACAGAATGGTGCACACCAGTTCGCTGACAGGGTCAAGGCGTTGGCGTTCCGGCTGGCCATACGTATCGAGCAGCCGCTCGTGGATCAGTCGGGCCTTCTGTCTCAGCCGCTCATGTTCCTCGTTCATCGCCATTCCACTGATTATATCTGGACGGGCCGTGTTGCCAAGAGTGCTCTGGCCGTGCTATACTCATTCAGTGTGACTGGCCTGCCCGTTATAGGTAGTTCAGGAGTAGGGACACAGCCTGCTGTGTCCCTACGGCTCCATTTGACCCCGATCCCCAAGGAGTTCCCAATATGCCTGATACCATGAAAGCAGTTATCAAGCCTCGCCCCGGCCCAGGCCTGGAGATGACAACGTGGCCCGTGCCGGAGATCGGGCCGGACGATGTGCTGGTCCAGGTCAAGGCCGCCTCCATTTGTGGCACTGACCTGCATATCTACAAATGGGACCCCTGGTCTCAGGGCCGCATCCATCCGCCGCTGGTGGTGGGACACGAATTATGTGGCATCGTCGTCGAGCGTGGCGCCAATGTGACCTCACCGAAGGTAGGCGACTTCGTCTCGGCGGAGAGCCACGTGGTGGATAACTCGTGCTTTTACTGCCGCACGGGCCAGGGCCACATCTGCATCAACACGCGCATCATCGGTGTGGACCGCGACGGTGCCTTCGCCGAGTACGTCGCCATCCCGGCCCAGAACGCCTGGGTCAACCCGCCCGACATGCCGGTGGAGATCGCCGTGTTGCAGGAGAACTTCGGCAATGCCGTGCACACGGCCTTCGCCACCGACCTGACCGCCAAGAAGGTCCTGGTTACCGGCTGCGGCCCGGTGGGCGTGATGACCATCGCCGTCGCCAAAGCCGCCGGTGCGCGCTCGATCTTCGCCACCGACATTTACCCCTACCGGCTGGAGCTGGCGCGGACGATGGGTGCGGACGTGGCCATTGATGTGCGCAACGAGGATGTGGTCAGCATCGTCAATGACCTGACCGACGGCGAGGGTGTGGATGTGCTGCTGGAGATGTCGGGTGCGCCCTCGGCGATTGAGCAGGGGTTCAAGGTGCTCAAGTACGGCGGTGAGGCGGCACTCCTGGGGCTGACGCCGGGGCCGATCATGTTCGATCTGAACAATGCCGTCATCTTCAAAGGGGCGACGGTATACGGCATCGTGGGCCGGGAGCTGTGGGCGACGTGGTACCGTATGCGGGGGCTGTTGCGTTCGGGCGCGGTGGACCTGACGCCGGTGGTGACGCACCGGTTCCGGCTGGAGGAGTACGACCGGGCGATGGAGACGATGGCCTCGGGCCAGAGCGGGAAGGTGGTGCTGTATCCGTAGCGGCAGAAAGGCGCAATTCGCGATCACTGCATGGCTAAAGAACCAGCCAGACGCATAAGCGTCTGGCTGGTTGGGTGTGCCTGCCTATACTCAAAAATCTCCATCTTTGACGTAGGGCATGCTCCACAAGGCCACCTGCATCACCACCGACTTGAACCATGCCTGGTGCATTTTCTCTACCTCTTCGGCGCTGTGCCCTTTCTTGGCCAGGAAGGGCTTGATCGTCGCCGTGATAGGGTAGATGAAAGCCACCAGGTAACGATGATTGATGTTCGGCACGGAGTTCACCCCATCGGTCTTGTTCTTCCTGGTACGGTAATGACGCAGGCCGATTTCGTACGCATAATCCAGCCATGCCTGGTCATAGGGGCGGTTGCAGGTATCGAGAATCCACTGACCAAAGCGCTTACGCACGGCAGCCAGATAGTCGCTGTTGGCGTTCCCTTTACCGTCGGTGAAGTAGTACACCAGATGGGGCTGAGAGCCGACAAAACCGTACCATACATCAAGGACATCCTCGATTTGGTCTGTCAGCACCTCACCCGCCAGGCGCAGATATTTCTCGTCCTCCGGGCCGAAGAGCACGGCCTTCTTCAGGTTCTCCAGGTCTTGCGTGTTGAGCGGAGAACGGGGAACTTGAGCTGTCCCATAGATGTAACCGGAGATGTCTGTCGCAGTCATGTCTGTGCCTCCTTATATAGTTGGGTTGGGTTAAAAACTGAATGGCCTGCTTGCAGGAGCACGTGGTCAAGATCGCTGTCAATCGGTTCAGTCACGATGATCCTGAACCTGCCCTCGCCCAGCACCAGCGTCGGCGTGCTGCGATACCCATGGCAGATGAAGATCACGAACTGCTCAGCTTCGGGGTCGTGGTCAATGTTCACTTCGTGGAATGGGACGCCGAGTTTGCGCAGGCGGGCGCGCGTGTGCTCAGTGTCGTCGCAGTCGGTCGCGCCATATAGCGTGAGCGGCAAGGGCATGGCATCACCTCCTTTCAGTCTTCTGCTGGAACAAAATCGGGACATTCCAGGTAAGTGTTGGGTTCGGGTAATGGAGCATCCATGAACGCACAGTGATGGGGACCGCGTGGATCGTCAGGGTGCGCGTTCATCTGGAAGAATTGACAGCCCCAGCACATCTCATAGACCCTTACATATCCAGCATGTTGCAAGTGGCGGACAATGGTTTGGGTGGCGTGCAACAAAGCCGCCTGTTCTGCTTCTGGCAGAGCATTCACCGCGGATTCAATTTCGTCCAGCACATCTTCCAGCATCTCTGCTTCGCCGTCACCTCGGGGGGTCAGTCCAAGGGTGATGACGCGCCGGTCCTCTGGCAACGGTGTACGTTGAATCAGGCGTTTGCGTTCGAGCGCATCGGCCACACCGCTTGCCGTTGCATAGGTGGATTCCAGCCGATTGGCCAGGCCGCCGATCGTACGAACGCCTGGGCGGGCATATTTGAGAAAGAGTAACGATTGAATCTGCGTTGGAGAGAGGCGCACGGCCTTGCCGCGTTCCCGTAAAAGCAAGTCCATTGCTTGGGTAATGCGATAAAGCGCGATGGTAATCCGGCCACCGGACGTATTTCGATATTTAGGATTGAAGGATGACATTATTTAGGACTCCTAAATTATTATACTGAAATGCTGCCCCCTGTCAAGTCTGTCTCACTATGCCGCAGGGCTTTTCAACGCTATGATGGCGAAAGCAAGAGGCTGAGGCCCCGATCGGGATGGGCAGCCAGGCACGAAGCCCTGGCGACGCAGCAGGTTGATGGCTCCATTGTTGATTGGGGACAAATGACCATGACGACCATTACGATAGACGAAATTCAGCGCGATTTGATGGGCTATCTCCAGCAGGTCAAGGCAGGAGAAACGCTTGTGATTTTGGAAGCGAATGAGCCGGTGGCCGAGGTTAAGCCGGTCGCACCTAACGGGGCGCGCCTGCGGCCATATGCGCTATGTGCCGGAGAGTTTCGGGTGCCAGTAGACTTCGATGCGCCGCTTCCCACTGAGATCATCGAGCAGTTTGAAGGACGATGAGACTGCTACATTACTACTATAGGCCAATCGTCTCTAACGCTCGCGCTATGCTATCCGTAGGGCTCACCTTCACCTGAACATCGGCCAGCCGGCCATTGAAACGCTTTCGTCCATTTCCTCTGCCCTTCTCGCCCCACACACCGCAGGCGTCAGCCGTTCTGTGTCCCTGACCCACCAGCAGAGCGAGCGGCAAGCCCCTCTTCCCCCTGAACCTGCTGCCATGCCACGCCGACGTTCGCAGGCCGACATTGGAAATAGATTGGAAAACTCGCCGGAGCACTCCAATCTATTGTTAAGGATGCTGGGGTAGGATGATGACCGATTTGGGAGCAATAGCAGGGGGGAAAGCATCCATGACGCAACGAACTGCTCTGATTCTCGCCGCCGCCCTGACGGCGTTTGTGCTGGTGCTGATCGGCGCTGTAGCGGTGCATGCAGCTCAGGCCCAGGCCGCCCTGGCCGCGGTCCCGGCCGTCCCGGCGACGGTTGATCCATCCGTCAGGGCTCTGATTCAGGAGCGCGACGCGGCTTACCAGAAGCTAATTCAACAGGCCAACGATCAACTCCAGCAGGCCTATCAGCAGGAACAGGCACTGAGCCAGCAACTGGCCCAGGCCCAGGCCCAGATTCAGCAATTGCAGAATTCCAGTTCGCCTTACGCCGTCTCGCCTGAGGTCGCCGGCTGGATCGGGCTGGATATTGCACCGGGGGCACGGCTCATGCGAACACCTGAACTTGTCAACTTCCAGGGCATGACCGTCTACGAAGTGGTGCTCGATGCAGGAACGGTGTATGTGGATGCCAATTCCGGGCGCGTTGTCTTTGCCCGGGCTGCCCGCAGCCGAGACGGCGGTGAGGGCCAGGGTGACAACGACTAGTCCATCAGGAGCTATAGGGATTAAGAAATTATGGGGATGACGACACACAGCATGTCTACATCACGTTCTACCAGGCGGCCCGGCTCAAACCTGCCGGGCATCAAAATGCTGATTGCGGCGGCCTCGCTCGCCGTGACAGTGGGCGGCTGGGCGGTGCTCACGGCCAAGGAAGCCTCCTCGACCCCGGCGGCCACGGTTGCGCAGACCCAAGTGCCCTCCGATGTCACACTCGATCTGCCGCCACTGCCGACGGTCGTGCCGCCGCCCAAGCTGTCGGTCCCGCCTCCGACGAGCCAGCGGCTGGCGAGCCGCATCGCACCTCCACCGTCATCGTCGCTGCGCGTGGTTCCGCCACCGGTGACCATCACACGCTCCTCCCGGTGAGTCCTGCCATGCAGCGCCTCGAATTCCGCGCGATGGGCTGCCAGATGCTGGCCGTTCTGGACGTTGAGGAGCCTGTATGGAGCGTCTCCCCGGCAGACCATGGCAACTCAGTTCCTGCGGTCGCCGATAGGGAGTTGCTGTCCCAGGTGCCGCACTGGTTTGGGGAGTGGGAGCAGGTGCTGAGCCGGTTCCGCCAGGATAGCGAGCTGAACTGGCTCAATCGCAGCGCCGGCCGGCCGGTGAAGGTGAGCCCGGTCCTGTGGGAGGTCACACACAGGGCCCTGCGAGCGGCACGCGAGAGCGATGGCCTGGTTGTGCCAACGCTCCTGAATGCGCTCGAAGCCGCCGGCTACGACCGCAGCTTCGAGGCCCTGAAGCGTGGCCCACTTACCCTCTCCATGGCAGACCCTGAGCCGGACGGAGGATTGTGGCATCGCGGCCACGAGCGGCTGAGCGAAGCGCCGGCTGACAGAGGGGGGGCCGCTATGTCGGCGGTGAAGTGCGAAGACTGGCGCGCCATCCAATGCGATCGCCATACCCGCTCTATCACCTTACCTCGCGGCCTGCGGTTGGATTTCGGCGGGATCGCCAAGGGCTGGGCGGCTGACCAGGCCGCGCGGCGGCTAGGGGTCCACCAGCCGGCATTGGTGGATGCCGGTGGCGACATCGCCGTCAGCGGGCCGCGGGCCGATGGTGAGGCCTGGCCCATTGGCGTGGCCGATCCCCTGGCGCCCGATACGCAGTTTGAACTCCTCCGGCTGTGTTCGGGTGGCGTGGCGACCTCGGGCCGCGATTATCGCCGCTGGCAACACAACGGGGCCTGGCAGCATCATATCATTGACCCGCGCACCGGCTACCCGGCACAAACCGATGTGCTCAGCGCTACTGTCGTGGCGCCGACCGCCGTGATGGCTGAGGTCGCCGCCAAGGTGGTGCTCATCCTGGGCAGCCGTGACGGGCTGGCCTGGCTCGAAGAGCGGCCGGCTCTGGCGGGCCTACTGATTCTGGACGATGGCCGCGTGCTGTACAGTCGCCGCCTGAACCGCTATCGCTGGGGGTAACCATGCCTTCTACGCCTGTTTCGACTCACAATAGACTTGATGACATGACGGCGACACCACTGCGCACGCCTATACTGTTCCTTCTGAGCATCGCTGCCAGCGCCTTGCTGCTCCTGTTGGGCGCTGCGGTCGGTGCGTTGGCCGCCGCCGTGGCCATGCCGGCGCTCCTGCCGGGGCTGAGCGCTTCGCTCATCGGCCAGCAGCCCAAGGCTTACTGGTACCTCTCGCGCGCCAGCGGGTTCGCAGCCTATGGACTGCTGTGGTTATCCATGGCCTCCGGGCTGGTCCTTACAAACAAGATGGCGCGTATCTGGCCGGGTGGCCCGACCGCCTTCGACCTGCATCAGTACACCAGCTTGCTCGGCCTGGCCTTCGCCCTCTTCCATGGGCTGATCTTGATGGGCGACCATTTCATCAACTACACGCTGGCCCAGCTTATTATCCCCTTCGCCAGCATCAATTACCGTCCGCTGGCAGTGGGGGTGGGGCAGACCGGGTTCTATCTGCTGGGGGTTGTGACGCTGAGCTTCTATGTGCGGCGGCACTTGAGCCACCGGGCGTGGCGCGTGCTCCATGGCCTCAGCTTCGTGGCCTTCCTCTTCGCGCTGGTGCATGGCCTGGCGAGCGGGACGGACAGCGCCAGCCCCTGGGTAGTCGGCCTGTATTGGGCTACCGGCGGCAGCGTGCTGTTCCTGACGATCTATCGCCTGTTGGTCGCTGGGGTGGCCCGCCGCCGATCGGAAGCCGGCGGCCAATCATAGGGACAGGCCGCGCTTCACGCGGCGGCCTCAATTGCCCGCTGCGCCGATTGTCTCCAATGCCCGCGCCACACTGTCGTTCGGACTCACCTTCACCTGGACATCGGCCAGACGGCCATGCTCGTCAATCACGAAGTGGCTGCGGATGACGCCGTAATACTCTCTGCCGTAGCTCTGCTTCAGGCCCCACACGCCATAGGTCTCGGCCACTTTGTGGTCCTGGTCCACCAACAGGGTGAAGGGGAGATTGTACTTCGTCTTGAAGCGCTGGTGCGATGACACTCCATCCGGGCTGATGCCGAGCACGACCGCGTTGCGCTCCTCGATCTGCGGATAGGCGTCGCGGAAGCCACAGGCCTGTGTGGTGCAACCGGGAGTGTCATCTGCGGGGTAAAAGTAGAGAATCACACGTTTGCCGCGATAATCCGAGAGCCTGACCTTCTTGCCGCTATCGCTCACGAGTTCAAAGTCGGGAGCCATGTCGCCGACTTTCAGCCTGGTTTCTGTCACGGTGGGTTGCTCCTCCTTGAGCTATCAGGCGACTGAAGTCACCCCTTTCAGGGCTTGTAGCCGGGCGCCCACCCTTCGCTGCGTTCAGGGCAGGCTCTGCGTAGGTGCCACGCGTCGGCGCAGGCCGACATCCGGCCAACAGCCTCCCAGGGGTGGTTTATGGAGATTAACGCAATAACACCGCAACGTGTTGGGAATTGGGGGACTACACCGTAAACGGTGTGGTATCCGCACCCTCAGGTCGCCCTCTTTACGGCGCTATTGTGTTCATCTTGATCAATCGCCTGCGCTTCTCCCGGCAGGAGATGATACCCCCAGTTGTATCAGAAGTCAATCTTATATTACAATGAGGCTATCATGCCCAAGAGACTGAGCCTCGAACAGGTGGAACACATCGCCGAACTGGCCAAGCTGCGCCTGACGGACGCCGAGAAGGAGCACTTCCGCGACCAGCTCTCAGATATCCTGGATTACGCTGAAAAGATCCAGCGCCTGGATACCGCCGCCATCCCGCCCACGGCCACGGTCCTGCCACTGCGCACGGTGCTGCGACCCGATGTGTCCCGACCCTCCATGCCCCGCGACGATATCTTGGCGAACGCGCCCGCAGCCAGCGACGGCTGCTTTGAAGTGCCCGCGGTGCTCGGCTGATGGACCTGTGCGATCTCACCATCTCCGAAGCTCACGAGTGCCTGCGCCGCCGCGAGGTCTCCAGTGTCGAGCTAACCCAGGCGCTGCTTGACCGCATTGTGGCGCTGGACAATGACATCAAGGCCTTTCTGACGCTGACGCCGGAACTGGCGCTGGAGGGGGCACGCGCCGCCGATGCCCGCCGCGCCGCCGGCGAGGACGACCCGCTCCTGGGCATCCCCCTGGCGATCAAGGATGTGATCTGTGTCGAGGGCGTACCTTCGACGTGCGGTTCGCGCATCCTGGAAGACTTCGTCCCCCCCTATAGCGCCACCGTGATCGAGCGGCTGCTGGCGCGCGGCGCGGTCATCCTGGGCAAGACTAATACGGATGAGTTCGCCATGGGCTCGTCCACGGAGAATTCGGCCTTTTTCACGACGCATAACCCCTGGGACCTGGAGCGCGTGCCGGGCGGCTCCAGCGGCGGCAGCGCAGCAGCGGTGGCTGCCCGCATGGCGCCGGGGGCGCTGGGATCGGACACGGGGGGCAGCGTGCGCCAGCCGGCAGCGCTGTGCGGCGTGGTCGGCCTGAAGCCGACCTATGGCCGGGTGTCGCGCTATGGTCTGGTCGCCTTCGCCTCGTCGCTCGACCAGATCGGCCCGTTTGGCCGGACTGTCGCCGACGTGGCGATCCTGCTGACAGCCATCGCCGGCCACGACCCGTGCGACTCGACCTCGATGAACCTGCCGGTCCCTGACTATGCCGATGCGCTGAAAGGCGACGGCGGTCTCTCTGGCGTGCGGCTGGGCGTGCCAAAGGAGTATTTCATTGAGGGGATACAGCCGGAGGTCGAGACGGCTGTGCGCAGTGCGATTGAGGTGCTGCGCGGACTGGGTGCGGAGACGGTTGAGGTCTCCCTGCCACACACCGATTACGCTTTGCCCGTGTATTACCTGATCGCTCCCGCCGAGGCCTCGGCCAACCTGGCGCGCTATGACGGTGTGCGCTATGGGCTGCGCGTGGCCGGCGAGGACATGTTCGACAACTATCGCGCGACACGGGGCGCCGGCTTCGGTGCTGAGGTCAAACGGCGTATTATGCTGGGCACTTACGCCCTCTCGGCGGGCTACTACGACGCCTATTATCTCAAGGCGCAGAAGGTGCGCACTCTGATCCGCGCCGACTTCGACGCCGCCTTCGAGCAAGTGGATGCAATTGTCTGTCCGACCAGCCCGACGACCGCCTTCCGCATTGGCGAGAAGGCCGACGACCCGCTTCAGATGTACCTGTCGGATGTGTTCACGCTCTCAGCCAACCTGGCGGGTATTCCCGGTATTAGCCTGCCGTGTGGCTTCGACGCCGGGAACCTGCCCATCGGGCTGCAAATCCTGGGGCCGGCGTTCGGCGAGGAGGCCATCCTGCGCGTGGCCCACGCCTATCAGCAGGTGACGGAGTGGCATCTGGCCAGGCCACCGGCGAGTAACAAGAGGGGACGGAGGATAAAAGGTGGATAGATCCAACCTTCGTCCTCGGTCGTCCGTTGATTCACAAGGGATTGGAGGTTGTCGGTAGTGAAAGTCATCATTCCCCTGGCTGGCTTTGGTACACGGCTGCGGCCCCATACGTACACCAAGCCCAAGCCCCTGATTAACATCGCCGGCAAAGCGGTGCTGGGACATATCCTGGACGAGTTCACCGGGCTGGACGTAGATGAGTTCATCATCGTCCATGGCTATTTGGGCGAGCAGATCATGGCATACATGAACGAGCACTATCCCCAGTATCGGGCACGTTACGTCGAGCAGAAGGAGCTAATCGGCCAGGCGCACGCCATCTGGCTGTGCCGTGACTACGTGGACGGGCCGGTCCTGATCGTGTTTGTGGATACGATCTTCGACACCGACTTGAGCGTCCTGGCCGACGAGACGGCAGACGGCGTCGCTTACGTCAAAGAGGTCGAGGACCCACGTCGCTTCGGCGTGGCCCTGGTTGGTACCGATGGCTTTGTGACGCGCTTCATCGAGAAGCCGACGAGCGTGACGGATAACCTGGTGGTCATCGGCCTGTATTACATCAAGGACTCGCGGGCGCTGATGCGAGCCTGCCAGGAACTGATGGAGCGTAATATCCAGACCAGGGGCGAATACTATCTGGCCGATGCGCTCAATCTGATGATCGCAGCGGGTACGAAGTTCCGCGTGCGCACGGTGGATGTGTGGGAGGACTGCGGTAAGCCGGAGACGGTGTTACACACCAACCGCTATTTGCTGGAGCACGGCCACGATAACAGTGCCGAGATTCGCAAGGACAGCTTCATTATCGTCCCACCGGTTCACATTGCCCCCTCAGCAACGGTGATCGATTCCGTGATCGGCCCCTATGTGACCATCGCCGAGAACTGTCGCATTGAACGCTCTATCATCCGCGATTCGATCATTGATGCCGGTGCGGTTATTCAAGATACGACGCTGGATCAGTCGCTGATCGGCAAAGAGGCTTATGTCGCTGGCCGTTACCGCAGGCTCAACGTGGGCGATTCGGCCAGTGTGGATTTCAGTTGAGCGAGGAGTGAAGATGGCAACCAATGACACCGCCGCGGTCCTGGAGCGTGAGCGGCAGATGATGAATACGCTGATCGAGTATATCAACGGCTTCATTGAGATGTACCATGGAGGCAGCGTCGAGGTCGTGGACTACGATGGCCAGACGCTCAAGGTGCGCTTCGGCGGCGCTTGCGTAGGCTGCCACATGGCCGCCTGGACGCTGCGTATGACGATCGAGAACACGGTGCGGCAGTTCTTCCCCGGCCTGAAGGAAGTGATCTCAGTCTCAGAATGACGGACGAGCGACGAGCGATGACCGACGACGGTGATCTGTCCTCCGTCCACGGTCCAGAGTCTATTGTAGTCGAGTGTTACGCCGGCCATGCCTATCCAGAGTGGCCACGGGCGTTCGAGGTGGGTGGACGGCGTTACAACGTGGCCCGTGTCGAGCGCCGGTGGCGCACGCCGGCGGGGGTTGCGTTTCGGGTGCGGACGGAGGAGGGCCGGCGCTTCACGCTGGAATATCACGAGCCGGCCGGGTGCTGGTCGGCGAAGCCAAGCTGAGGAAGGGAGCGGATAAGGCATGCGCACTTTTGTCTCACGGCGGGTGGCGGCTGTGCCACCCAGCGGCATCAGACGGTTCTTCGATATTGCGGCCACGATGAAGGACGTCATCAGCCTGGGGATCGGCGAACCGGATTTTGTCACGCCGGAGCCGATCCTGAAGGCCGGGGTTGAGTCTCTGCTGCGGGGCGAGACGCACTACACCTCCAACTCCGGTATCTTTGAGCTGCGCCAGGCGCTCAGCGATCATCTCAGCCGTCTCTACGGCGTGCGCTATGACCCGGAGACGGAACTGCTCATCTCCGTCGGCGTGTCCGAGGCACTCTATCTGGCGTTGACTGCGGTGGTGGACCCCGGCGATGAGGTGATCGTGCCGCAACCGTGCTTTGTGGCCTATGCGCCGGAGGTAGTCTTCGCCGGTGGCCAGCCGATCATCATTCCCACTTATGTCGTGAACGAGTTCCAGGTCACCGGTGATGCCGTGGAAGCGGCGGTGACGCCGCGCACCAAAGCGATCCTGATCGGCTACCCCAACAATCCCACCGGCGCGGTTATGACCCGCGAACGTCTGCTGGAGATCGCCGACGTGGCCGAACGCCATGATCTGCTGGTCATCTCCGATGAGATCTACGACCGGCTGGTCTACGGCATCACACAGACCTGCTTCCCCTCGTTGCCGGGGATGCGTGAGCGCACCATCCTGCTGGGAGGCTTTTCGAAGGACTACGCCATGACCGGCTGGCGCGTCGGCTACGCTGCGGCACCGGCCGAACTGTTGGCGGCGATGCGCAAGGTGCACCAGTACACCATCATGTCGGCGCCGACGACGGCGCAAATGGCGGCGCTGACGGCGCTGAAGCAGGGCGAGGAGTACGTCGAGGCGATGCGGGCCGAGTATGACCTGCGGCGGCGGACGATTGTGAACGGGCTGAACCAGTTGGGATTGGATTGCTTCGAGCCGCGAGGCGCGTTCTACGCCTTTCCCTCCATCGCGCGCAGCGGCATGGACGACGAGACCTTTGCTCAGAAGCTGCTGGAAGAGGAGCGGGTCGCGGTCGTGCCGGGCAGCGCCTTCGGCGAGAGCGGTGCGGGCTTCGTGCGCTGCTCCTATGCCACGGCGCTGCCCAAGATCGAGGAAGCGCTGAACCGCCTGGAGCGGTTTATGCGACGACATGGGTAGGGGCGAAGTATACTTCGCCCCTACTGCTATTAAGAGTTGGATTCTATTGTTCTCAAGGCTGGTCGGGATAAACCCGTGCGCCAGCGCCATCCCTGGGTCTTCTCCGGCGCAATCAGCCACATCGAGGGCAGTCCGGAGGATGGGGATATTGTGGAGGTGCAGAATGCCGGGGGTGGGTTCCTGGCGCGGGGCATGCTCAACCGGCGTTCGCAGATCGCCCTCCGGCTGCTGACCTGGGACGCCGGCGAGGCCATTGATGAGGGCTTCTGGGGGCGGCGGTTGGAGCGTGCCCTGGCCGCCCGTGCCAGCCTGGCCGCCGATGCCACGACCAACGCCTATCGCCTGGTCAACGCCGAAAGCGATGGCCTGCCGGGGTTGATCGTGGACCGCTACGACCGTTTCCTGGTCGTTCAGGTTCTGGCGCTGGGACTGGCTCGCTGGCGGGATCAGTTGACCCATCTGCTGGTCCATCTGGCAGCACCGGAAGGCGTGTACGAACGCAGCGACGCAGACGTGCTTGAGAAGGAAGGGATGCCGCTTAGCACGGGCAGGCTATGGGGTGACGAGCCACCTGAGTTGGTGGAAGTGCGCGAAAGCGGCTTCTCCTTTCTGGTGGATATCAAACGCGGCCAGAAGACCGGCTTCTATCTCGACCAGCGCGAAAACCGCCGGGCCTTGCGCACGGTGCTGGCCGCACAGCCGGGCGCGGCAGTGCTCAATGCCTTCGCCTACACCGGTGCCTTCGGCGTGTACGCGGCGGTAGCGGGCGCCGGGCCTATCACGCAGATTGACACCAGCGCCGAGGCATTGGACCTGGCGCGACGTCACCTGACGCTGAATGGCTTCGCCCGGCCAGAGAGTGAATTCATTACCGGCAATGTCTTCGCCGAACTGCGTCGTTTTCGTGCCGAGGGCCGCCACTTCGATGCCATTATCCTGGATCCGCCCAAGTTTGCTCAGAGCATAGGACAACTGGAGCGGGCGACGCGGGGCTATAAGGATATCAACTGGCTGGCGTTCCAGCTCCTACGGCCGGGCGGACTGCTGTTTACTTTTTCCTGCTCCGGGCTGGTCACGCCCGACCTGTTCCAGAAGATCGTCTTCGGCGCAGCGCTTGATGCCGGCCGCGAGGCGCAGATCATCGGCCGCCTGTCACAAGGTCCCGATCATCCTATCCTGCTCAGCTTCCCTGAAGCGGAGTATCTCAAGGGCCTGGTCTGCCGCGTATTCTGACCTGGGAGGTGTATTTTTTCTTATCCAGGGAGACCCTATTGTATAATGGCCATCGTTCAGCAGAGACGGTCGGGTGAGGGGGCTTGAACGACGAGGACGTGCTCCTGGACCGCGCCAGGTCGGGTGATGTCCAGGCACTGAGCGACGTCTACGACGTATACGCGCCGCGTATCTACCGCTTTCTATATCGGCGGCTGGGTGATGCTCATCTGGCGGAAGACCTGACCGGGGATGTCTTCCTGCGCGCGCTTATTGCCCTGCGTGACGGACGTTTCGCCCAGATCGATCTGGCGCCGTGGTTGTTTCAGATCGCCCGCAATCGGCTGGTCGATCACTTCCGGCGCTTACCTGCTGGTCTGGTGGAGGTCTGGGACGAGAGATGGGGGGATGCGGTCGCGCTTCAAGATGCCAGCCCAACGGTCGAAGATGCCCTGATCATGGAGTGGCTGCGCTGGGCACTGGGCTTTCTGAGCCCAGAGCAGCGACAGGTCATCGCTCTCCGCTTTGACGAAGGCCTCAGCACTATGGAAGTTGCCCACGTGCTGGGCCACACTGCCGCGGCCGTCCGTGCTTTGCAGTACCGCGCCCTGACCGCGCTGCGCCGCCTGTTCGAGGAGGGATGGGGCTGAGAGGTCCGCTCTAATCGCTCCTGCCGGCAACAGCGATCATACGTGCCGCGTCCTCGTCATAAGGATTTAGGTCGTAGTCGCCATAGATAGCTTCGAGGCGCAGGCCGGCCAGGCGCAGCAGCAACTCCAATTCATAGTGGAAGACATAGCGCAGGCTGAGCCCCAGGACGGTCCGCTGCGTCGTGCCACCGGCATCCGTCTCATCGTAGATGACCGTGATCTCCTCCACCTGCCGCGCCCGGTCGTAACGGCTATCGGTCAGTTTCAGGACGATACCGCCCTCCTGAGTCGGATACGTGCCGGTGACGACCAGGCCGGGTTGGATCAGCCAGGGCTCGGACGGGCCGGGCAGGTCGAGGATGAGCAGGCCGCCGGGGCGCAGGTGCTGGCGAGCGC